>NZ_JAIUKB010000069.1:0-81123 GCF_020176785.1 Saccharopolyspora sp. 6V
GAGGACAGCTTTTTCCCTCGTGGCGGAGCCACTCGGGAAAAAGATCCCGCAGCGAGGGAACCGCTGAGGTTCCGCCACCTCGGTGCTCCGCGAACCGAGTTCGGCAACAGTCGAGTTCAGTCCCCGATGATGACCTTGCCGATCGTGTCCTTGGTGGCGAAGTGGGTGAACGCGTCGGGGGCTTCGTCGAAGGGGAAGGCCCGGTCGATGAGCGGGTGCAGCCGGTGCTGTTCGAGGACGCGGATCATCCGTTCGAAGTCGCTGCGGCTGCCGACCGCGATGGCCCGCAGCGTCGCCCCGCGGCCCAGGAACGCCCCGAGGTCCAGGCCCGCCCCGTCGGCGAGATTCCCGACCAGCGAGATCAGCCCGCCGTGGGCGAGGGCGCGCAGCGACTGCCCGATGGTCCCGGCCCCACCGATCTCCACCACCCGGTCCACGCCGCGTCCCCCGGTGCGCGCCCGCACCTCGTCGCCCCATTCCGGGACGGCGGTGCGGTCGACGACCTCGGTGGCCCCGAGCTCGCGCAGCCACCGCGCCTTCACCGGGCCGGACGTGGTGATCAGCACCCGCGCCCCGGCCAGGCGGGCGAACTGCAGCGCGAACATGGAGACGCCGCCGGAGCCCTGCAGCAGCACCGAGTCACCGGCGCCGATGCCGTCGAGCGCGGAGAACGCGGTGAGCGCGGCGCAGGGCAGCGTCGCGGCCTCCTCGAACGACAGGTGTTCCGGCACCGGTAGCACGGAGTGCTCGGCGACGGCGACGTGCTCGGCGAGCCATCCGTCGCGCTGCACCCCGTACAGCTCGCCCCAGCCGTCGAGCGTCCCGTGCAGCCACTCCGGGTGGAAGGTGCTCATCACCCGGTCCCCCACCTGGAAGCCGCGCACGCCCGCGCCGACCGCGTCGACGGTGCCCGCGGCGTCGGACAGCGGGATCCGCCCGGGCGGCACCGGCATCGAGTAGCGCCCTGCCACGATCCGCAGGTCGCGGGCGTTGATCGAGCGGGCCCGGACCCGCACCAGCACCTCCCCGGCGGCCGGGGTCGGCACCGGGCGTTCCCGCGGCCGGAGCGGTCCGCCGTCCCCGGACACCTCGAACGTGCGCATCAGTCGTCCCATGCCCTCGACCGTAGCCCGGCACTGCTGGACGGCACGTACCCTTCCGTCCGTGATTCGGTGCAGTTCGTCCAGGGGCGGCGCGTGGACCCGGTAGACGACCTCCTCGCCACCATGCGGATCGAGGAGTCCCGGTACGTGCGGATGGCGGCGCGCGCGCCGTGGGGCATCGCGTTCCGCTCCCGGCAGGTGGCGCGGCTGGTGCTGATCACCACCGGATCGTGCTGGCTGACCGGGGCGAGCCTGCCCGAGCCGGTGCGGCTGACCGCGGACGACTGCGTCCTGGTGCGCGCGGGCACCGAGTTCGCGCTGCAGGACGAGCCGGGGCGCCCGCTGGTGGACTGCGAGGGCGCGGTCCGGTTCGGCGGGGACGGGGAGCTCACCGAACTGGTGTCCGCCCGGTTCAGCTTCGACGCGGTCGCCGCGGACGCGCTGTTCGGGCTGCTGCCGCCGCTGTTCCGGCTGCGCCTGGACACGGTGGCCGGCGAGCTGCTGCGCGGCACGTTCGACCTGATCGCGCGGGAGTCCGCGGCGGCGGGGCTCGGCTCCGGGTTCGTCACGAGCCGCCTGTCCGACGTGCTGTTCGTGCAGGCGGTGCGCGCCTGCTGCGCGGACGTCGGCGGCGGCACCGTCGGCTGGGTCGCGGCGCTGCGGGATCCGCGGCTGGCCGGTGCGGTGCGGGCGCTGCACGCGGACCTGGCGCACCCGTGGACGGTGCGGTCGCTGGCGCAGGTGGCCGGGATGTCGCGGTCGGCGTTCGCGGCGCTGTTCAAGGAGCGGACCGGCGACACGCCGCTGAGCTACCTGGCGGCGTGGCGGACGTACCGCGCGAAGGCGCTGCTGCGGGAGACCTCGTTGAGCGTGCAGGAGATCGCGGTGCGCGTCGGCCACCCCACCGGCACCGCGCTGAGCCGCGCGTTCCTGCGCCGCGAAGGCGTCTCCCCCACCACGTGGCGCGCGACCCGCACGCGGTGAACGGCCCGCCTCCCTGCCGAACGGACCGCTCGCCGGAGGCGGTCCCCGCTCGGGCCGATCACCTGCGGCGATCAGCAGGCCGGACGGCTCGCACGGCCGGTCGGGCGGGCCGTTCAGCCGGGGTGATCAGCGCGTCGCGACCACCGGGGCCGGGTCGTCCTGGAGGTCCCAGCGGCGGCGGCGCAGCACCACCGGCACCTGGTCCCCGCGGTCCTGCGCGGTGAGCACGGCCGCGCGCACCCGGCGCCACCACACCGCGGTGCGGAACGCGCTCAGCAGCAGCACCACGACGAGCGCGAGCAGCGCCACCCGGTACCCGCCGCCCGCCAGCTGCAGCACCAGGCCGACGGCGAGCACGCTGAGCGCGGTGGCGCTGTGCCCGCCGACGTTGGCGATGCCGGTGGCGGTGCCCACCTGGCTGATCGGGTTGTAGTCGCGGACCAGCGCGAACGCGACGCTGGAGACGGGCCCGCCCATCGCGAACACCAGGAACGCCCCGCACACCACGGCCAGCGGCGGCCGCGCGAAGCTCAGCAGCACCAGCCAGGTCAGCCCGTTGGCCGCGAGGTAGCCGAGCACGAGCGGCATCCGGCAGGCGGGGAACCGCCCGATGATCGCGCCGACGAGCGGCCCGCCCGCGACCTGCCCGATGATCAGCAGGCTGAGCACGACGCTCGCGGTGGCGGGCGGCACGCCGACGCCTTCGACGAGGTACGGGTAACCCCACAGCAGGCTCAGCGCGTTGGGCACGAACATGGTGCCGAAGTGCGCCCAGAACGCGAGCCGGGTGCCGGGGATCGACCAAGCGGACCGCACCTTCCGCAGGATGGCGCCGGCGTCCTCGGCGCCGGAGGTGGTGCCGGGCACGTCGCGCACCACGCCGGTCGTCACGCCCGCGTAGGCGGCGGTGATCGCGCCGACGAGCAGGAACGTCCACGTCCAGCCGAGGGCCCCGAGCAGCGCGGTCAGCGGGAAGGTGGCGGCGACGCCGCCGAGCGCGCCCGCCGCGGCGGACAAGGTGGCGACGAGCGCGTACTGGCGGGCGGAGAACCGGGTGGCCACGAGCCGCAGGATGCTCACCCAGGTCAGCGCGTCACCGACGCCGAGCACGCCGCGCGCCAGCAGCCCCATCGGGTAGGAGGTGGCGAGGGCGAACAGCAGCTGCCCGCAGCCGAGCAGCAGCACCGCGGCGGTGAGCACGCGGCGGGACCCGAACCGGTCCACCAGGAGCCCGGTGGGGATCTGCATGGCGGCGTAGATCCCGACCTGCAGCACGGTGAACGCGCTCAACGCGGCGGGCCCGACCTCGAACCGGTCGATGGCGAGCGGGCCGGCGACGCCGAGCGTTCCGCGGTGGAACACGGCCGCGAGGTAGGTGAGGACGGCGGCGCCCCAGATCAGCCACGCCTGCCGCGCCCCGCTTTCCGCTGATCGGGACGGCGGTGGGGTGCTGCCCGGGTTCGCCGAGGTGGCGGCCACTCGGGTGATCGGTGGCGGTGCCCCGCCGCTGCGATCACGGTCGTCCGATTGCCGACTCTCCGGTCGGTCGCCTGCCACGTCGTGCCCCTTCCGCGCTTTTTCCGGTTCCGCACTCATCGTCGTCGGCCGAGCGCGAGAAGTTAGCGCCCGAAAGCGTGGAATCCGCCACAGTGACCATCCACAGTGGACACAACGTGGTCCGGTCCGCCCAGACGCGCACCGCATCCGCCCGAACCCGCTGGCCCGCGGGGACCTCCGCCCCGTCCCGGCGGCGAGCGGGGACGCGACCGCATCCCAGCATCCGGGACGAGGTGGGCATCGACACCGGTTCGTTGACAGCGGTGTCGGCCGTTCCTAGCGTCGTCGCGTGCGACCGGCCCTGCTCACCTCGCGCCACCACGTGGATCTGCTGCGGGTGGCGTCCGCGGCCTGTCCGGACTCCTGACCGCCCCCGCACCGGCCGCGCCCGCGCGCCGCACCCCGCCGCAGCCAGGAGTCCGCCGAGCATGACCACCGCCCTGACCGAGCCGGCCGAGCACGGCTCGTCGGCGAAGAACGTCCGCACCGTCATCACGTCGAGCCTCATCGGCACGACCGTCGAGTGGTACGACTTCTTCCTGTACAGCACCGCCGCCAGCCTGGTGTTCGACAAGCTGTTCTTCCCGACCGCCGATCCGGCCGTCGGCACGATGCTGGCGTTCACCACCTTCTTCGTCGGGTTCGTGGCCCGGCCGCTGGGCGGCGTGCTGTTCGGCCACATCGGCGACCGCATCGGCCGCAAGCGCACCCTCGTCACCACGATGGTCGTGATGGGGCTGGCCACGGCGGCGATGGGCGCGCTGCCGACCTACGAGCAGGTGGGCATGTGGGCGCCGCTGCTGCTGGTGCTGCTGCGGCTGTTCCAGGGCCTGGCGATCGGTGGCGAGTGGGCCGGGGCGGTGCTGATGGCCGTCGAGTACGCGCCACCCGGCAAGCGTTCGTCCTACGGTTCCTGGCCGCAGGTGGGCCTCGCGCTCGGCCTCGGCCTGGGCACCGGGTTGTTCGCGCTGCTGGGCAACGTGCTCGACGACGAGCAGTTCCTCGGCTACGGCTGGCGGATCGCGTTCGGGCTGAGCCTGGTGCTGGTGCTGGTCGGCCTGGTGATCCGGCTGCGGGTGGCGGAGACGCCCGCGTTCCAGCAGATGCGGGAGTTGCAGGGCACCGCGCGGGTGCCGTTCCTGGAGCTGTTCCGGGACCGGGCGACCCGCCGCAACACGGTGCTGGGCCTGCTGTCGCGGTACTCGGAGGGCGCGGCGTTCAACACCTGGGCGGTGTTCTTCCTGACCTACGCGACCGGCACGCTCGGCCTGCCGCGCAACGACGTGCTCATCGGCGTGATGGCGGCGGCGCTGGTGCTGGCCGTGCTGATCCCCGTGGTGGGGCGGATCGGCGACCGGCGTTCCCCGCGGCTGCTGTACGCGCTCGGCTCGGCGCTGTTCGCGCTGTCGGTGTACCCGGCGTTCCTGGCGTTCCAGCTGCGCAGCCCGCTGCTGACCGGCGTGGTGATCGTGCTGGTGCTGGGCGTGGTGCACTCGGTGATCTACGCGCCGCAGGGCACGTTCTACGCCCAGCTGTCGCCGGTGCGGCTGCGCTACACCGGCATGTCGTTCATCTACCAGTTCTCCGGGATCTACGCCTCGGGCCTCACGCCGCTGATCGTCACGGCGCTGCTCGCGGCGGGCGACGGCACCCCGTGGCTGGCGTGCGGCTACCTGGTCGCGACGGGCGCGATCGGAGCGACGGCGACCCTGCTGCTCCGCCGCGAAGACCTCCACTTCACCACCGGGCGGTGATCAGCGGCGGAAGCCGTCCTGCTTCACGCGCTCGATGAAGCCGCCGAACACCGCATCGGACAGCCGGAGGTGCGCTCCCGCCGGGTCCTTGGAGTCGCGGACCGCCGGGAACCCACCCCGTCGAGCGGTCTCGACGCAGTTGCTGCCCTGAGCGCTCCGCGACGACTTCTTCCACCCCGCGTCGGACACGCCCTGCTCCTCACTGACGACGTCGGAACTCGTCGGCCCGTTCACGCACCAACGCCACCGATTGATCAACATCCAGAGCAGAGTGGTGCAATTCGCCGAACAGCCTGGACAGCTCTGAGGTCTCCCTCGAACTGTCCACGATCCGGCCGCTCAGCGGTGTGTCCACGAATGCGATGTCGCCGGTGTTCGCGGGGAATCGCACGACGGCGAAAGACCCCTGCGGACCGATGTGCGCACCGGCGTCGAACGCCAGCACTTGAAGGACGACGTTGTCCTTCGCCGCGTGCTCCAGCAGGGCATCCAGCTGGGCGCTCATCGTGGCCACATCTCCGACGACCCGGTGCAGCGGTTCCGGGCTAGCTCCGGACGAAGGAGAGCTCGACGGACGCCAAGAACTGCTCGACGTCGGCCAGCTGCCAGCCGATCGGGGCGAGCGCCTTCTCGATCCGCTCGATCTCGCGGCGCACCTGCCGCATCGACGTTCGCCGGAGGTTCACGTCGAAACCGGCGACGAACACCGGCCTCCCCGCCTCGTGGTCCCGCCTCGCTTCCGACACGAGCTTCGACATGTAGTAGGCGTGCAGCAACCCCACGACGTCCTCCCCAGAACGAGCGGGCGAGTCCACGGCGAACACCTCCGCGCGCCCGATGTTCGAACCGTACGGAGGAACGTCCGGCACGAACACGCGTCCGCGCCGGATCTGCCGTGCGGGTCCGGATCTCCCGGCGAAATCCGGCGCTCGGCGAACCGGATCGCGCGGCGAAGCAGACCACCCGCCGAAGGGGATCACCCGGCGAAGCCGATCAACCACCCGAGCGGATCACCCACCGAACAAGATCATCCGGCGACCGGCTCACCCGCCCGAGCAGATCACGCGCCGAAGGGATCACCCGGCGAAGGGGATCACCGGCCGAGCAGATCACCCGGCGAAGGGGTCACTCCGCGAACGGGATCGCCTGCGCCGCAACGGGTTCCGGGGCGCCCGGGTGCCGCCACAGGCCCTTGCGCTCCAGGATCGGCAGCACGCCTTCGCCGAACCAGTACGCCTCCTCCAGGTGCGGGTGCCCGGAGAGCACGAACTCGTCCAGGCCCAGCGCCGCGTACTCCTCGATGCGGGACGCGACCTCCTCGTGGCTGCCGACGAGCGCGGTGCCCGCGCCGCCGCGCACCAGGCCCACCCCGGCCCACAGGTTCGGGTAGATCTCCAGGTCGTCGGACTTGCCGCCGTGCAGCTCCAGCATCCGCCGCTGGCCTTCCGACTCGCTGCGGGACAGGCCCTGCTGCACCTGCTCGATCGTCGCCGGGTCCAGCGCGTCCAGCAGCCGCCGTGCCTCCGCCCACGCCTGCTCCGAGGTGTCCCGGCTGATCACGTGCAGCCGGATGCCGAAGCGCGGCGTGCGGCCCTGCTCGGCGGCGAGCGACTTGATCCAGGCGATCTTCTCGGCGACCTTCGCCGGCGGCTCGCCCCACGTCAGGTACACGTCCGAGTGCTTCGCGGCGACCGCACCCGCCGCGGGCGAGGAACCGCCGAAGTAGACCTCCGGCACCGGGTCCGGCGTGCGGGTCAGCTCCGCGCCCTCCACCCGCACGTGCTCGCCGCTGAAGTCCACCCGCTCGCCGCGCCACAACAAGCGCACCACGTGCAGGAACTCGTCGGCGCGCGCGTAACGGCCGTCCTTGTCCAGGAAGTCGCCGTAGGCGCGTTGCTCGTGGCTCTCCCCGCCGGTGACGACGTTCAGCAGCAACCTGCCGCCGGAGTGCCGCTGGTAGGTCGCCGCCATCTGCGCGCCCAGGGTCGGCGACAGCAGGCCGGGGCGGAACGCCACCAGGAACTTCAGCCGCTCGGTGACCTCGGTGAGCATCGCCGTGGACAGCCACGCGTCCTCGCACCACGCGCCCGTCGGCGTCAGCGCGCCCTCGAAGCCCAGCTGCTCGGCGCTGCGCGCGATCTGCCCCAGGTAGGCCAGCGTCGCCGGGCGAGCCCCGCCCGCCGTGGAGGTCTTCACCCCGTGACCGCCGCCGACGAGGTAGCGGCTGTCGCCGTAGGTGGGCAGGAACCAGTGGAACGTGAGCGGCATCGGGCTTCTCCGGAACGGGTGCGAAGGAGGACGTCAGGGCGCGCTGCGGCAGGAACCGCCCGCGACGGGACGGAAACCCGGCGGCGGAACCCCGCGCGCGGGGCAGTGGCGTCAGCCGCGACAGCGCTGCGCCGCGACGCGCACGAAGTCCACGTGGCGGCGTCGGGTCAGCAGCGGCGGGATCACTTTTCTATCCGAGCAAAGGCCCTGTGCGCTGTCAATGAGTCCTTCTTCATGCCACCGCCGGGAACGGAGGCCACCGCCGTGCTCGACGGCTCCCGCTCCCGGCGCGGCCGCTAGTCCGCGACCGCCTGCTCGGCGTCCGGGACGACCAGCGGGTAGTGCCGCGCGAAGAACTCGCGGTAACCGGTCGGACGGTAGCCGATGAGGCGCTCCAGATCACCGGTGCTCGCCCCGAACTCACCGCGGTTGATCGCCGCGGTCCACTCCGCCATGAACTCGGCGAGGGAGCGGGGCACGCCCAGCTCGGCGATCAAGCCGTCGACGTAGTCCTCCGGCGCGACGGGCACGTGCGGCACGGGCGCGCCGTGGACCTCGCTCAGCGCGGCGGCGATCTCGCGGAACGAGCCGGATTCGCTGCCGCTGAGCGTGTAGGTCGTGTTCTCGTGGCCGTCCTCGGTGAGCACCGCCGCGCTCGCCGCCGCCAGGTCGCGCCGCAGGGCCGGCGCCACCGCGCCCGCGCCGTCGGGCACCCGCACCCCGTTCCGGTAGGGGTCGGCCCCCAGGTTCGTGCCCAGCACGTCGAGGAAGATCGGCTGCCGCAGGACCGTCCAGGTCAACCCCGAGGCCTGCAACGCCTGTTCGGCGAAGACGTCCGAGTCCGTGACACCGGGCTGCCGGACGTCCGAGCCTTCGTCGCGCTGGACGGCCGTGAAGACCACGTGCTCGACCCCGGCCTGCTTCGCCGCGGCGATCGCGTTGAAGTGCTGCGCGTTCCGGTCGCTGAGCGCGACGGCCGAGACCAGCAGCAGCCGCTCCACCCCGGCGAAGGCCCGGACGAGCGACCCGTGGTCGAAGTAGTCGCCGCGGCGCACCTCGATGCCCCGCTCGGCCAGGTCCGCGGCGCGGGACGGGTCGCGGGCGAGCCCGACCAGCCGTTCCGCGGGCTGGCTGCGCAGCAGCTGGTGCAGGGCGGCCCGACCGAGATGGCCGGTCGCGCCGGTCACCATCAACTTTCCCATCGTTCCCGTCTCCTGTTTGGTGGTGATCGTTCGGTGGTGATCGTTCGGCGCGGGCCGAGCTCAGAACCTGATCACGGTCTTGCCGACCGTCCGCGCGCTCTCGACCAGTTCGTGGGCCCGCAGCATCGCCGCCGCGGTGCGGCCGTCCAGCACCGTGGTGGCGATGGGGCGCAACCGGCCCGCGACGACGTCCTGCACCAGCGCGGCGAGGATCCGGCCCTGCCCGTCGAGTCCGGCCGTGATCCGGCTGAACACCATCTCGGTGTGCAGCGACAGGGACTTGGCCGCGAGCGGCATCGGGTCGAGCGGGCCGGTCAGGTCGACGGCGGAGAGGTGGCCGAACGGCCGCAGCACCTCCGCGATCCAGCCGAGGTTGCCCGCGGTGCCCGCGGTGGACAGCACCAGGTCGACGCGGTCGATCCCGGCGGCGCGGAGCTGGGCGGGCACGTCCCCGGTGTGGTCGACGACCACGTCCGCGCCCATCGCCGTGCACCATTCGCGCGATTCCGGGCGCGAGGCCGTGGTCGCGACCAGCGCGGACGTCCTGCTCTTCAGCAGCCGCGTCGCCAGCGTGCCCACCCCGCCGGCACCGCCGACGACCAGCACGCGGTCGATTCCCGCTGCCAGGTCGTCGTGCTCGCGGAACAGCGCCTCCCACGCCGTGAGGCCGGCGATGGGCAGCGACGCGGCGTCGGCGAAGGGCAATTCGTCCGGGATCAGCGCCACCACCCGGTGGTCCACCGCGACCCGTTCCGCCCAGGCGCCGTCGCGCGCCATGTCCCCGGTGCCCAGGACGCGGTCGCCGACCGCGAAGCCCGCGGTGGCCGGTCCCACGGCGCGCACGACCCCGGCGAATTCCCAGCCCAGGACGAGCCGTCCACCGGTTTCGGCGCTGCGGGTCCGCCGGACGGCCGCCTCACCCGGGTTGATCCCGACGGCGTGGACCTCCACGAGCAGGTCCGCGTCCCGCAGCCGCGGTTCGGCGACCTCGACCGGCTCGATCGCGAACGCGTCCAGCGGATGGGCCTGCCGGTAGGCGAGTGCCTGCATCAGCTCCCCCTCAACCCTGCTTGAGCGCGTGCAGCGCGGACAGCGGACCGCCGACCTGCATCAGCCGGCCGCCGTCGCGCAGCGCCCCGATGTCCACCGGCGCGAACCCGATCTCGTCCGCGACCGCGTGGAAATCGGCCTTCGCGGCCGCGTCGTCCCCGGCGTAGAAGAGCAGCCGACGGCCTTCCGGGTGCCGGGGGTCGGGAGCGATGTGCTCGGCGAACAGCGTGTTGAACGCCTTGACCACCCGCGCGCCCGGCGCGTGCCGGGCGACGAACTCGCTGCCCGTGTCCGCACCGAGGTCGACGAGGTCAGCGGGCGTCACGCCGGTCATCTGGTTGGTCGTGTCGACCAGGATCCGGCCGTTCCACGCGGGCAGTTCCGCCAGTGCGGCGGGGATGTCCGACCACCGCACGGCGAGGAACACCACGTCGGCCGCGGCCGCTTCCGCGACGGTGCCCGCGGTGGCCGACGGGCCCAGCCGTGCCACGACACCGCGCAGCGAGGCCGGACCGCGGCCGTTGCTGAGGACGACGCGATGGCCTGCCGCGACGAGGTGACCGGCGATGGCCTGCCCGATGGCGCCGGCTCCGATGGTTCCGAAGTGCACGAGTCCTCCCGGAGCGCGTGGGGCGTGCGGCCCCACCAGTTTTTGATGACGATCGCCATCAAAATTAATGATGACGATCCGCATCAATACTTGTCAAGGCACGTCGAGCTCGTTTTGATGACGGGTATCATCGACCGGGCGACATGCCGACCGGGGCCGCGCGACACGGGCCCCGCGCGCCGAGGAGGCCCAGGTGCCACGCATCACGCAGGAGCAGAAGAAGCTCAACCGCGAACGGATCGTCGGCGCGGCGGGCGAAGGTTTCCGGCTGCGCGGCATCGACGGGATCGGCATCGACGAGCTGATGAAGGCCGCCGGGATGACGCACGGGGCGTTCTACAACCACTTCTCCTCGAAGGAGGACCTCGCGCTGGAGGTCTTCGCCCGCGGCTTCACCGACTCGCTGGCCGCGCTCGACGCCATCCGCGAGTCCCATCCCGGTGCCGCCGGCGCCGCCCTGGACGCCGTGGTCGAGCAGTACCTGACCGCCGACCACCGCGACCACCCGGAAACGGGCTGCGCCTCGGCCGCGCTGGCCGCCGACGCCGGACGCCACGGCGCCGCGGCCCAAGCCCAGTACCAGCGAGGACTCGCGGGCTACTTCGACACCATCACCGACCTGGTCCGCGAATCCGCGCACGAGGCCGGCACCGAACCGGACCCGGCGGAATCCCGCGAGCAGGCGGTCGCCCTGTTCTGCCAGCTCGTCGGCGCCCTGGTCGTCTCCCGCGCCGTCGCCGCGGCCGACCCCGAACTCTCCGAAGAAGTCCTCGCCGCCAACCGATCCCGGCTCACCGCGAACTGAGCTGATCTTGCAGCGGACCTCGTCGTTCTCCTGTCAGCGGCGCAGCCGCTGAGCCGCCGACCACGCACGCAGCCCGACCACCCGCGGGTTCTCAGCGGCTTCCTCGCGAGGACAGCGTTTTCTCCTGTGGCGGAGCCACCGGTGAAAACGATCCCGCAGCGAGGAAGCAGCTGAGGTTCCGCCACACCCGTGCTACACGGCAGAAGTGGAACGACTGGCAGTGAGGTTCCGCCGCCTCAGAGCTCCACGACTCGACCATCGTCAACCTGCAACCGCCGCGTCACGTGCACCGCGTCCAGCATCCGGCGGTCGTGCGTGACCAGCAGCAGGGTGCCGGTGTACGACGCCAGCGCCGACTCCAGCTGCTCGATCGCGGGCAGGTCCAGGTGGTTCGTCGGCTCGTCCAGCACCAGCAGGTTCACCCCGCGCGCCTGCAGCAGCGCCAGCGCCGCCCGCGTCCGCTCCCCCGGCGAGAGGGTGTCCGCCGGACGCAGCACGTGCGCGGCGACCAGCCCGAACTTCGCCAGCAGCGTGCGCACCTCGGCCGTCGGCCAGTCCGGCACCTGCGCGGCGAACGCGTCCAGCAGCGCCTCGCCGCCGAAGAACAGCCCGCGCGCCTGGTCCACCTCGCCGACCACCACGCCGGAGCCCAGCGCGGCACGGCCCTCGTCCGGCGCCACCCGGCCCAGCAGCGCGGCCAGCAACGTGGACTTCCCGGCGCCGTTCGCGCCGGTGATCGCCACCCGGTCCGCCCAGTCGACCTGCAGGTCCACCGGCCCCAGCGACCACGGGCCGCGGCGCAGCACCGCGCCGTGCAGGGTCGCCACCACCGAGCCGGAGCGGGGCGCGGCGGCGATGCTCATCCGCAGCTCCCACTCCTTGCGGGGTTCCTCCACCACGTCGAGGCGTTCGATCAGGCGCTCGGTCTGCCGCGCCTTCGCCGCCTGCTTCTCGGTGGCCTCGCTGCGGAACTTGCGGCCCACCTTGTCGTTGTCGGAGGCCTTGCGGCGGGCGTTCTTCACGCCCTTCTCCATCCACGAGCGCTGCGAGCGGGCCCGGGACTCCAGCGCGGCGCGGGTGTCGGCGTACTCGTCGTACTGCTCGCGGGCGTGCCTGCGCGCGACCTCGCGCTCCTCCAGGTAGGCCGCGTAACCGCCGCCGAACGAGCGCACCTGCTGCTGCGCCAGGTCCAGCTCCACAACCCGGGTGACGGTGCGCGCCAGGAACTCGCGGTCGTGGCTGACCAGCACCGTTCCCGCGCGCAGCTCGGCGACGAAGCGCTCCAGCCGTTCCAGGCCGCCCAGGTCCAGGTCGTTCGTCGGCTCGTCGAGCAGGAACACGTCGTAGCGGCTCAGCAACAGCGACGCCATGCCCGCGCGGGCCGCCTGGCCGCCGGACAGGCTCGTCATCGGCTGTTCCAGCGCCGCGTCCAAGCCGATCTCGGTGACCACGTCCTCGGCGCGCTCGGCGAGGTCGGCGCCGCCCAGCGCCAGCCAGCGGTCCAGCGCGGTGCTGTAGGCGTCGTCCGAACCCGCCGCGCCCTCGGTGAGCGCCTCCGTCGCCGCGTCCAGCTCGCGCTGCGCGGCCGCCACCCCGGTGCGCCGCGCCAGGAACGCCTGCACCGACTCGCCGGGGTTCCGGTCCGGTTCCTGCGGCAGGTAGCCGATCGTCGCCGTCGGCGGGCTCAGCCGCACCGAGCCGTCCGTCGCGGGCGCCAGTCCGGCCAGCATCCGCAGCAGCGTCGACTTGCCCGCGCCGTTCACCCCGACCAGGCCCACCACGTCGCCAGGGGCGACGACCAGATCCAGGCCGGAGAACAGGACGCGCTCGCCGTGACCTGCGGCGAGCCCCTTCGCGACGAGTGTGGCGCTCATAAGGACTGCGATCCTAATCCCCGCTCATCGGGGGTCCGCGCCCTCGCCCCGCGCAGGGCCCCACCGCCGGGCGGGACTACGCGGTCCGGCCGAGGACGGTGCCGTGGGGGACGCCGTCGAGCGCCTTCTCGAACTGCTCCAGGACGTCGGCCAGCGGGCCGGAGCTGTCCTCGTGGATCGCCAGGTCGTCGCCGGTGACGGTCAGGTGCTTGTCGATGAGGAAGAAGCTCTGCACCACGTGCCGCGCGCCCAGCGAGCTCACCACCGGGCGCAGCCCGTAGTCCAGCGCCAGCACGTGCGCCAGGCTGCCGCCGGTGGCCAGCGGCAGCACCGCCTTGCCGGTGAACCCGAACTGCGGCAGCAGGTCCAGGAACACCTTGAGCAGCCCGGAGTAGGCGGCCTTGTACGTCGGCGTCGCGAGCACGATGCCGTCGACGCGGCCGACCTTCGCCACCGCTTCCGCGATCTCCGGGTGGGCGGTGTCCGCGCTCAGCAGCGCCTCGGCGGGCAGGGTGCGCAGCCGCAGGTGCTCGGCGCGGCGTCCCGACGCGGTGAGCCTGCGGGCCAGGTGCTCGGCGACGCGTTCGGTCTTGGAGGTCTTCGAGGGGCTGCCGGAAATGACCAGGACGGTGGACACGCGCGTTCTCCTCACGGAAGTGACCGGTGATTCGAGGTGGGAATCGAGCCGGGGCAGTCCACAGTGGAGTGATCAGTCATCCGCGGTGGGGCGCCACGACCGGCTCAGCTGCGGGAACGACACCCCTGCGCCGCGACACGCAGCAGATCCACGTGGCGTCGCTTGGTGAACAGGGCCGGGAGCACGGAACCATCGCAACACCGGCTCGAACGGGGTGTCAACCAGCCGGGACGGGAATCCCAACTCGCGGAACCGGGAATGCCGCCGCCCGGCACGCCCTCCGGCCGGGCAGTCGATCAGTCCGCCGCGCCCCGGCTCAGCCGGGCCAGCCGCCGCGGCGTCGGCCACTTCACGTGCGACGCCCAGCCGAACCGCTCGAACAACCAGATCACCCGGGCCGAGACGTCGATCTGCCCGCGCTGCACGCCGTGCCGCGCGCACGTCGGATCCGCGTGGTGCAGGTTGTGCCACGACTCACCCATGCTCAGCAGCGCCAGCGGCCAGAAGTTCGCCGCCTTGTCCCGGCTCTTGAACGGTCGCTCCCCGATCAGGTGGCAGATCGAGTTCACCGACCACGTCACGTGGTGCAGGAACGCCACCCGCACCAGCCCAGCCCAGAAGAACGCCGTCCACGCCCCCCACCAGGTGCCCGTCACCGCGCCGCCCAGCACCGCGGGCAGCAGCAACGTCAGCAGCGTCAGCGGCCCGAACAACCGGTGCACCAGCACGATGTCCCGGTCGGCCATCAAGTCCGGCGCGAACCGCTCCCGGTTCGTCAGATCCCGCTCGAAGAGCCACCCCATGTGCGCGTGCCAGAACCCGCGCGCCAACGCCCACGGCGACGTGCCGAACGCCCACGGCGAATGCGGATCGCCCTCCCGGTCCGAGAACGCGTGGTGCCTGCGGTGGTCCGCCACCCAGTGCATCACCGGGCCCTGCACCGACATGCTGCCCGCCACCGCCAGCGCGACCCGCAGCCAGCGCTTCGCCCGGAACGCGCCGTGCGTGAAGTACCGGTGGAAGCCCACCGTCACCCCGAGGATCGTGAACACGTAGAAGCCGGCCGCCAACCCCACGTCCCACCAGCTCAGCCCCCAGCCCCACGCCAGCGGCACCGCGGCCAGCAGCGCCAGGAACGGCAGCAGGATGAACACGTACACCGACAGCTGCGGCGCCCAACCCCGGCGCCCGGCCAGCAGCGGAGCCCGTTCCTGGTGGGCGGTGGATTCGGTGGTGACCATCGCGCGAGAACCTCGAATCTGGCGGGAGCTGGGACCGTGCGCTCCACGTTCCAGGTACCCGCGCCGCCCGGCAACGAACCGCACCCCACGCCGCGATGAACTTCGCCTGATCAGGGCGAATCCGGGGCGGTGGGGTTCAGCGCGTCACCACCTGGGCGAGGACCATCGCGAACGCGTCCCGGTCCACCGCGGCCGGTTCCGCCGCCAGCCACTCCCCGATCTCGCGGACGAAGCCCTCCGGGGTCAGCGGCTCCACCGGCGCCTCCGCGTCCGACTCGCCGACGCTCACCTCGCCGGCCCGGTTCGGGTACAGCAGCAGCACGCCGCGCACCTCGACCTCCGGCAGCAGCGCCTCGAACGCCGCGACGCCCTCGCCGAGCCGGGTGGTGCCGCCGCGGAACACGTGGCCGTTGCGCCACACCTCGCCGTCCTCGTCCACCTCGTAGTGGCCGGGCAGCCACCGCTTCGACTCGACCAGCACCAGCCGCCTGCCGCAGAGCACCGCGTGGTCGACGTCCGCGAACACCGAACCCGGCCAGGCCACGCCGTGGAAGATCCGCGCCCCCGGCAGCCGCGTGAGGTGGTCGGCCAGCAACTCCGCGGACCGCTGCTTGACCACCGCGTCCGCGGCGACCTCCTCCTCGGCGGTGCCGCCGAACACCCGGCCCCGGTTCTCCGCCTCGAACAACCGGTCCGTGCGGTGCGCCTCCAGCAGGCGGCGCAGCAGCACCAGCACCACCACCCCGGCCGAGACCAGCAGCGCCAGCCACACGCCCAGCAACACCCCGCTCAGCCCCACCAGCAGGCCGGCCGCCGCCAGCAGCACCCAGCCGCCCGCCATCGCCAGCGCCGCCGTCCGGTCCGGCGCGGTGACCGGCAGGTACACCACCCGCTCCGCCGGGTCCACCTCGTCCCACCACGGGATGTCCGCGGGACTGAGGTCCGGGGCGGCCGGGGCGAAGTCCGGGTCGTCGCCGAAGTCGCGGCGCTGCCCCGGCCGGTACACCCAGCGCCGGGACGGCGTGCGCTTGGGTCCCGGCCGCGGCTCCTGCTGCTCCTCCTCGCCGTCACCACCGCCGTCGTAGTCGGCGCGGCGCACCGGGTCGTTGAGCGTCTCGTACGCCTGCTGCAACAACCGGAAGGTGCCCGCGGTGCCGCCGACGTCCGGGTGCATGGTCCGCGCCAACGTCCGGTACGCGGATTTGATCTCGGCGCTGGACGCCGAGCGCTCCACGCCCAGCAGCTCGTAGTAGTCGACCCCGCGCACGAAACTCCGTCCACCGTAAGCGATCGGCCGGCCACGACCGCGCGGACATGATAAGTGCACGGGCCCGTTCAAGATCAGCCAGTCGGCCCCTCCGGGCCGCGTTGCGCGACCGGTTCGGCTAACCGGGTGACGACCGCAGCCGCCACGCCAGCACCCCGCCCAGCGCCAACGGCAACCAGAACACGAACACCCGGAACACCAGCACCGCCGCCGCCGACACGCCCACCGGGATCCCGTACGACGCCAGCGCCGCGGCCGCGCCGACCTCCACGAACCCCACCCCGCCCGGCAGCACGCCGACGATCCCGAACAACGTCGACACCGCGTACGCGACCAGCGCCACCAGCGGCCGGTCCCCGGCGCCCACCGCCACCATCGACGCCCACAGCACCGCCGCGCCCAGCACGTCGATCAGCACCGCGAAGCACACCGCGGGCAGCGCCGTCCACGGCCGGGCGCGGATCGCCGCCACCGCCGCGTAGAAGTCGTCCGCGGCCTCGGTGTCCCGCGCCCGGGGCTCGCGGCGCAGCACCCGGTCCAGCAACCGCCCCGGCCACGCCCACACCCGGCGCAGCACCTCCCGGCTGCGCACCGCCGCCACCAGCGCCACCACCCTGGCCAGCAGCCCGGCGGAGAACAGCACGGTGGCGACGACCTCCGCGCGCTCCAGCCTGCCGTCCCAGCACACCACCGCCAGGCCCGCCGCCAGCGTCACCACGAAACCCACCTCGGCGGTCTGCGCGGCCGCCAGGTAGGCACCCGTGACGCGCCCCTGGTCGCCCGTCCCGCGCCCGCGGGCGTGCAACGAGAACGCCGCCACACCCGCCACGTTCCCCGACTTCACCGCCAGGTTCAGCGCGATCGACGCCACCGTCACCGGCAGCAGCCCCGCGAACTCGTGGTAGCCGCCCGCCCCCGTGACGCGCCGCGCCGCCACGTGCAGCAGTACCCAGTTCGCGATCCACACCAGCAGCACTCCCGCACCGACCGCCAGCCACCGCGGGTCCGCGTCCCGCAACGCCCGGCCGGCCGCGGGCAGCTCGTGGCGGTTCGCCCACACCAGCGCGGCGACCGCCGCCACCACCAGCAGCGCCGCCGCGACCCGGAGCCGACGGGAAGGCACCGGGTCAGGGTGTCAGCAGCGCCGGTCGGGTGCCGAACGACCGGAACGTGCGCGGCGTCCACCTCAACCCGGCACCGAGGTGCCCGCGACGCGATGGGCGCGGAGCTCGGGACGAGGGGCGTCGCGATGCCCGGGCGAGGCGCCCGGAACGATCACGAAACGTGTCGGGCATCGCGCGGTTCCCCCACCGTCCCGGTGAAACCACTGCCCCTGTTCAGCGATCTCGGTGCGCGGCGCCGCGTCGGCGTGTCGCGTCCCGCTTCCGCCGAGCGCGGGTCACCCGCCGCTTGGTGTCGCGCAGGCGGTCCGTCAGCTCCTCCAGCTCGGCGCGGAGCTCGTCCCGGCGGCGTTCCAGCCGGTCCCGGTCCTGCTCGGCCCGGCGGAGGTCGTCCTCGGCCCAGCGCTGCTCGTCCTCGGACCGGCGCTGGTCCTCCCCGGACCGGCGCTGCTCGTCCCCGGACCGGCGCTTGTCGTCCTCGGACCGGCGCTGGTCCTGCCCGGCCTGCCGCGTCGGGTCGGCCGGGTCCGCCGTGCTCCGCGTCGAAGTCGCCCGGTCGGACGCCCGCCGCTGCGGGCGCGAGGCACGTTCCGAACCGGTACCACCGGCTTCCTCCCGATCCGCCGTGGTGCCGGTGTCCGCGCCGGAGGACGGCCGGTTCGCGGAGCCGCCCCGGGCGCGGTGCTCGACCCGCGGAGTCCGGCTCGGTCCCGTACGGCGTCCGCGGTGGCGTGGCGCGGCGCGTTCCTCGGGGGCAGCGTCGACGTCGTCGCGGCCGGCCTCCGCCGCGGAATCCGCGGTGACGGCCTCGGCCGATCCGCCCCGCGATGGTGCGCGCTTCGAGGCCGGCCGCTTCGTGCCGCCCTCCGCCGCGCCGCGCTCCGGGGTGGTCTCCTCCGCCGGAACGCCCTTCGCCCGGCGCCCCGTCCGGCCGCCGCGCTTCGGCGCGGGTTCCTCCGCCGGGCGGTCCTGCGCCGCGCCGCCCCGCCTCTTCCGGGTGCCCGTCGTCCGGTCCTGATCACCGGCCGCGCGGTCCGCGGTGCGGGCGTCCGGCCGATCCGCCGCCGCGTCCCGCGCTCCTCCCGGACCGGACCGCCCCTCGGTCCGGCGCGGGGCACCCGCGGTCCCCTGGCGGTCGGCGGCGCGCTGCGCACCGCCGCGTCGCGGACCGGTTCCGCCTCGGTGCCGTGCCGTGGTGCTGCGCATCGCCGCCACGGACAGCTCGTCCAAGCCGAACCCGCTGTGCTCCAGTGCGCCGCTGAGCGTGCCCGCCCGGACCCGGCGCGCCGACTCCGGTTCGGCGACGACCGCCGCGAACGTGCTCTCCACCTGCCTGCGGGCCTGTTCCGCCAGCTGCTTGCCGCCGCGCTCCACCACCTGCGCCGAGCGCGCCGTCAGGTCCGCGACGAGGTCCGCGCGCCGCCGGCCCAGGCGCCGGATCTCCTCCCCCCGCAGTTCGCGTTGCGCCGCGCGCAACTCGTCGCCCAGCTCGACCAGTTCCGCGACGCGACGCGGGTGCTCGGCGGCCACCCGGTTCACCGCCCACGCCGCGGTCGTCGGCTTGCGCAACCCACCGATCGACCGAGCGAGCTCCTCGTCACCGGCCTCCCGGGCGGCCCGCACCCGCTCGTTGCGAACAGCCACGAACTCCGCCGGATCCCCCTGGTAGAGCTCCTGCAGCAGCTCCTCGGACACCTGCTCACCGGCCATCAGCCCAGCCCAGCACGCGTCCCGCCGACGCGCACCCGAACCCGAGGCGTGGTGCCGGGCCCGACGGGGAACCCCACCGGTATGACGACCGCTCTGCAACGTCCCCGGAACGGGGCTCTCATCGCCGGGGTGTGCGCGGGGATCGCGCAGCGCTTCGGCTGGAACGTCGGTCTGGTCCGGCTGCTGTTCGTGGTCTCCTGCATCCTGCCCGGGCCGCAGTTCTTGATCTACGTGGCGCTGTGGGTCGTGATGCCCAAGCAATGAGCAACCCGCGGTCCGGGCACCACCGGTGACCTGGCCCGGAACGCGAAAAACCCGCTGACTCTGGAGTCAGCGGGCCTTTCCACGCGGATGGCCGAGGCGGCGAACCGCCCCTCCCTTGTGGCCATCCGGAACAGCCGTGCTCGGCCTAGGTGGCGCCCTGGGACCGGCACGGCCAGCTCATCGCCGGCGCACCGTGCTGCCGTCCACGGTAACCGCTACGGGTGACGAAAGCCCAGGACTCGCGGCACTTCACCGCACCGGAACCGGACGTTCCGCGGAAATCGGGTGCTCCGCGGGATCCTCCCGGGCCGCTCCGGCGCTCGCACCGGGTCGGCGGGGCGGTGCCGACCTCGCCGCGCGTGCGGGAGCCCGCACCGTGCCGTGCCGGGCCGCCGGCCCGGGCCGCCCCGTCAACCCATCCCGGGCGCACCGGCACCGGGACGTCGGCAGCACGATCGGCGGGCCGCGCTCCGCGACCAAGGCTTCAACGGCACCATGACCGTGTTCGCGAGGGCGAGCACGAGAGCCCGCGGATCCTCGGTGTTCGTGGGGAGGAAGGCCGCCGAGCACTCGGCCCGACGGTGAGGACGGAGAGCGATGGTTCCGGACGACGAGCAGGCGGAACTCGCCGGGACGCGCAGGGCGAAGCGGTTCGTCCTGCTGGTGGCGGCCGTCTCGGCGCTCGGCGGCGCGCTGTTCGGCTACGACACCGGGGTGATCTCCGGGGCGCTGCTGTTCATGACCCCGCACTTCGGTCTGACGCCGTTCCTGGAAGGCCTGGTGACCAGCGCGCTGCTGCTGGGCGCCGCCGCGGGCGCGCTGGCCGGCGGCCGGATCGCGGACCGGGCCGGTCGGCGGCCGATGCTGATCGGGTCGGCCGTGGTGTTCGTGGTGGGCACGCTCGGTTCGGCGCTGACCCCGGACGTGCCGGTGCTGGTGCTCTCCCGCGTGGTGCTGGGGCTGGCGGTCGGTGCGGCCTCGGTGGTGGTGCCGCTGTACATCTCCGAGATGGCTCCGGCGCGCGTGCGGGGCAGGCTGGTCACGTTCAACGGCCTGATGATCGTGACCGGGCAGCTGCTGGCGTACGTGGTGAACGCGCTGCTGGCGGAAGCCGGGGCGTGGCGCTGGATGCTCGGGCTCGCGACCATCCCCGCGGTGCTGCTGGGCGTGGGCATGCTGTTCCTGCCGGACAGCCCGCGGTGGTACGCGGGCCAGCAGCGGCTGGAGCAGGCCCGCGCCGTGCTGCACCGCGGCCGGTCGCCCGAGGAGGCCGAGCGGGAGCTCGCGCAGATCACCGCCGCCCACGAGCAGCGGGCGACCGGCCGGGGCTGGCGCGAGCTGCGCTCGAAGTGGCTGCGCCGGGTGTTCTTCATCGGCATCGGGCTGGCGGTGCTGCAGCAGATCACCGGCGTCAACACGATCGTCTACTTCGCGCCGATGCTGCTGGCCCGGACCGGGCTGGGCGAGGTCGCCTCCATCGCGGCGACCATCTCGATCGGCGTGATCTCGGTGCTGGCGGCGGTGGTCGGGCTGCTGCTGATGGACCGGGTCGGTCGGCGACCGCTGCTGATCACCGGGCAGGCCGGGGTGACGAGCTGCCTGGTGCTGCTGGGCCTGGCGTTCCTGCTCCCGGCCGGCGGCAACCGCGCGGGCTACGCGATCTTGGCGATCATGGTGGTGTACATGGCCTTCCAGCAGAGCAGCGTGAGCACGGTGACCTGGCTGATGATCACCGAGCTGTTCCCGCTGCGGATCCGCGGCTTCGCGATGGGCGTGGCGGTCCTGGTGCTGTGGCTGACGAACTTCGCGGTGGCGCTGGTGTTCCCGCCGATGGTGGCGGCGATCGGGGGCAGCGCCACGTTCTGGGTGTTCGCCGCGCTCAACGTCGGCGCGCTGGTGTTCAGCGTGCGGCTGGTCCCGGAGACCAGGGGGCGCAGCCTGGAGGAGCTCGAAACGGACCTGCGGCGCCCGGCGACCGCGGCGGGGGCCCGCGGCTGATCGGGCGGTGCCGGCGCACCGCCGCGAGCCCGGCCGGACGGCCCGGTGGCGTGGTTCGCGGCCGCGGGCACGTCGTTCGGCGATCAGCGCGGAACTCCCGGCGCACGACCGCTTTCACCGGGCCGCCCCGTGCGGTATGCAGGGCGCGTGACGAATGTGGTGCTGGGGCCGATCCTCCGCTACACCGATGACACCTCGGCGACGGTGTGGCTGGAACTGGACGAGGCCTGCACGGTCGAGGTGCTCGGCACCACGGCCGCGACGTTCCAGGTCGGCGGGCACCACTACGCGCTGGTCGCGGTGCGCGGGCTGCGGCCGGGCACCTCGACCCCCTACGACGTGCGGGTGGGCGGTGCCGTGCTGTGGCCCGCCGCGGGCGACACCCATCCGCCGAGCAGGATCCGCACGGTGCCGCCCGCCGCCAAGGCGCGGCTGCTGTTCGGCTCCTGCCGGTTCGGCCCGACCGAGGACGCGGGCCGCCGCCGAGCACTGGGGCCGGACGCGCTGGAGTCCTGCGCCCGCAGGCTGATGGACACCCCGGAGCGGGACTGGCCGCACGCGATGCTGTTCCTCGGCGACCAGGTGTACGCCGACCAGACCGCACCGCAGGTGCAGCGGGAGATCGCGGCGCACCGCGACCTCACCGAGCCGCCCGGCGAGGAGATCGTCGACTTCCAGGAGTACGCGGTCCTGTACCGGCACGCCTGGGGCGATCCGCTGGTGCGCTGGCTGCTGTCCACCGTGCCCAGCATGATGATCTTCGACGATCACGACGTCCGGGACGACTGGAACACCTCGCTGGAGTGGCGCACCGCGATGGCCGCGCAGCCCTGGTGGCGGGAACGCCTGCTCGGCGCCCTCGTCGGCTACTGGGTGTACCAGCACATCGGCAACCTCTCCCCGGACGACCTGGACGCGGACCCCACCTACCGGGCGGTGCTCGCCGCGGGTCGCGCCGGGGACGCGCTACCGGTGCTGCGCGAGTTCGCCGCGGCCGCCGACACCGAGCTGCGCACCCCGGGCACCGCGGACGAGGTCGGCGGTCCGCGCGGCCGGTACAAGGACGTGCGGTGGAGCTACCGGCGAGACCTGGGCGCGCTGCGGCTGATCGTGCTGGACACCCGGGCGGGCCGGATCCTGGAGGGCGGCAGCCGGGCGATGCTCTCGGACGTCGACTTCGACTGGCTGCGCACCCAGTTGCGGCTCGATCCGGCGCACGGCTCGCGACCGGAGCACGCCCGCGCCACCGGGAGCGGCGGCCCGGCGGCGATCGGGGGCGGTGCCGCGACGGCGAGCGGTGCGGGATCGACGCACGGCCTCGACACCCGGCGGGACGGACCCGGCCCGGCCGACGAGTCCCGGCGCGGCGGCGGGGCGAACGCCTCCGGGCGGGCCGCGGAGCCATCGGAACACGTCGTGATCGCCTCCTCGTTGCCCTGGCTGCTCCCGCACGCGGTGCACCACCTGCAGGCGTGGAACGAGGCCGCGTGCACCGATCGCGGCCGGTGGCCGAAGCTCGCCGAACGGGCGCGGCAGGCGGGCGACCTGGAGCACTGGGCCGCGTTCGGCGAGTCCTTCGACCGGCTCGCCGAGCTGCTGCGGGCCGCCGCGGACCGGCCCGGCTCCGCCTCGGTGTCCGTGCTGTCCGGGGACGTGCACCACAGCTACGTCGCCGAAGCGGCGTACGCCCCGGCGACCCGGTCCCGGGTCGTGCAGGTGACGTGCTCCCCGCTGCACAACGCCGCTCCCCCGCACCTGGTGGCACCGCTGCGGATGGCGTGGGCGCGGCCGTTGGCCGCGCTGTTCCGCGCGTTGGGCAGGCGGCTCGGAGTGCCGCCGCTGCCGCTGACCTGGCGGAAGACGGCGGGACCGTACTTCGGCAACGCGGTCGGCGTGCTCGACGCCGACGGCGAGCACGCGGTGGTGGCGTTGCAGCGCGCCGACGAGGACGGCGGCCTCACCACGATCCACCGCTCCCGCCTGTCCTGACCGCACCCCGGATCCGCTCCGGGTGGCGGGCCCGCCGGGAACCGGCGAGCGGCGGCCCACCCGGGCAGCGGACCGCCGCGGGTCCTCCGCGGTCTCCTCGTGGGGGAAGCGCTCTCCCCCGCCGCGGAGCCGACGGAGAGGTCCCGCGGCGGAGCCGAGGTTCCGCGCTAGACCGCCGGAGCGAAACTCAGCCGATCGCGGATTCGACGACCGGCAGATAACCCTCCGCGTGCCCGGTCACGTTGGGGTGGAAGGATTCCTGCAACGGCGTGCTCGGCCCGTTGATCCACTCCGGGTCGCCGCAGACGCCGTGGCCGTCGAAGGCGCTGCGCGGGTCGGCGTAGGTGAACCCGGCGGCTTCGGCCCGTTCGGAGATGACCTCGGCGAGCACGTCGGCGCCCTTGTTGATGCGCTCGCGCTTGGTCTCGGTGAACCCGGGGATGCCGCAGTCGCCGGTCGAGTTGATGCGCGGGTAGCCGACGACCACGATCTCGGCGTTGGGCGCGGCGGCGCGGATGCCCTCGTAGGTGGCGTCGAGCTTGGCGGGCAGTTCGTCGCGGGTGGCGGCCTCCCCGTCGCCGACGGCGGAGTCGCAGTTCTCGTCGGTGCCGAGCAGGCAGCCTTGGATCACGTCGGCGAACCCGATGTCGTTGCCGCCGATCTGCACCGTGACCAGGGTGGTGTCGGCGCTCAGCGAGCCGAGCTGGTCGGCGTTGAGGTCGTCGGTGGTCGCTCCGGAGCAGGCGTCGAAGCTGAAGGTGGCCGCGCCGTGCGCGTCGGCCCACAGCTGCGGGTAGGCCTTGGGGCTGCGCAGGCAGTCCCCGCTGTCCTCGAAGTAGTCCCTGGTCCCGGTGCCGGAGGCGAACGAGTCGCCGAGCGCCGCGTAGTTCTCGTCCGCTTGCGCGGCGTGCGCCGTCCCGGCGGTGAGAGACGTTCCGATGACGACGGTCGCTGCGACGGCACGCGCGACTCCCCGAATGTGACGCATGGATCCTCCGAACGAAGTCCTCGACCCCAGAACGCGAATGTCCCGGCCGAGATCGATTGAACGTCCCGAATGGACCACATGCGCCGCGTTGGCGAATTGACGCCACGCGAATTCCGGCCGAATCATTCGGATCTCACCCGATATTGGCGGACGCTTCCCCGATCAGGAGCAATCACCGGAATTTCGACTACTCAGCGCCGCCGAAACCCGGATCGCGATCGACTCTTCCGGCGGTGCCCGAATCAGGCGGAACCTGCTCCAGCGAATCGAGCGATCTGCCCGCGGAATCCGGCATGCCGACCAGCCCGATGACGGCGAACAGCACCAGCAGGACCATCATGATCACGGCCATTCCCGGCACCCCGAAATCGGATTCGATCATGGCGGGGACCACGAAGCTCCAGACCCCGAGGACGATGCGGGCGAACGCGAACGTGACGCCCTGCGCGGTGGCGCGCAGCATCGTCGGGAACATCTCCTGCGACCAGAGCTTGTAGAACGATTCCCCGGCGAGCACGGCGCCGACGCCGAACAGCGCCACGTTCGCGACCGCCACCCCGACTCCGATCGGCAGCACCGCGAAGCAGCCGAACGCGGCGATCTGCAGCACGGCGCCGATCGCGAACAGCGGTCTCCGCCGGGCGCCGTCGGCCAGCGGCATGAACACCAGCACCACGGCGAGCAGCGTCACCAGCGAGTTGAACGCCTGGATGGCCACGCTGGTCGCCCGGTCCACACCACCGGCGTGGACCAGCAGGTACGGCAGGAACGCGCCGTTGGTCCCCGCGACGGTGTTCCACAGCGCGTAGAGCCCGCCGGTGAACAGCAGCGCCCGCAGGTTCCGCCCGGTGATCAGGTCCCGCAGCCGCCCGGCGGCGAGCGGGTTCCCGCCGTCGCGGGCCGCGCGCCGGGCCCGCGTCCAGCGCGCCGATTCGACCATGCCGCGGCGCAGGTACCAGGTGACGAGGGCGACGACGGCCAGGTGCGCGAACACGATCCGCACGCCCAGCACCCCGAGCGGGGCGAGCGCGAACGCCAGCAGCAACGTGACCAGCGGCCCGAGGCACCACGCCACCTGGGTCAGCCCGATCAGCCTGCCGCGGGACCGGCCGGGGGCGAACTCGGCGACCAGCGCCAGCGAGGTCGGCAGGTCGGCGCCGACGGCGAGCCCGACGAGGACGTAGCCGAGGAACAGCATCGGCAGGTTGACGGCGCACACGATCCACAGCACGCCGAAGGCGAACACGAGCAGGTCCCACGCGTAGATCCGCTTGCGGCCGAACCGGTCGCCGAGCCTGCCGCCGATGAGCGCGCCGACGGCCGCGGAGATCGCGTTGGAGCTGAACGCGGTGAGCAGTCCGACGGTGGTGGAGTCGAGCCCGAGGAACGCTTCCCACAGCGGGAGCCCGGCCGCGGCGGCCACGATGGACCCGGCGTCGATGTAGGACGCCATGGACGCGAGCACCGCCCACTTCCACTGCCTGCGAGTCGGTTCCGCCGCGTCCGGATCGAGTCCCGCCCCGGTGGTCTCCATGGCACTCCCCGTCCGCCGCCGGTGCCCGCGCCCCGCCGGGCGGGCACCGGTGCCGCACGGTCTACCGAACCGGCCGGGCGGCGGGGAACCTCCGTCCGTGCGGTTCCGCGCACCCGCGACGTCCGATCCGGACGAAGCACCCGCCCGGCCCGTCCAGGAACCCGCCGGCCGGTCGTGCCGGTTCCTCGTCAGCGGCACAGCCGCTGAGCGGCCGGACCACCCGCGGGTGCTCAGCGGTTCCCCCGCGAGATCCGCCGTGCACGGACCGGTGCATCGGCGATCGCGGCCGCCCCGGGAAGGCGGGCAGCACCGCTGAGGTCGCGCCACCCCGACAGGAGCAGGGCGGCTCAGCGGGCTTCGGGGAGGCTGGACCTGCGCACCACGAGTTCGGGTTCGTAGATCACCTGCTGGTGGGCGTGCTCGGCGCCCGGGTCGGATTCGGCGAGCACCAGTTCGGCCGCTTTGCGCCCGATGCGGAACGCGGGCTGGCGCACCGAGGTCAGCGGTACGGCGGCCGCGGCGGCGAACTCGATGTCGTCGTAGCCGACCAGCGCGATGTCCTCCGGCACCCGCACCCCGGCGGCGAACAGGGCTTGCAGCAGGCCGAGGGCGAGCAGGTCGTTGGCGCAGAACACCGCGCTCGGCCGGGTCGGCAGGCCGAGCAGCCGGGCGCCCGCGTCCCGGCCGGAGGCCACGTCCAGCGCGGGCACCTCCAGCACGCTGAGCGCGTCGTCGTCGAGCCCGTGCTCGTGCAGCGCGGTGCGCGCGCCGGTGCGCCGGTCGAGGCACTGGGTCAGCGAACCGGGCCCGGTGACGAAGCCGATGCTGCGGTGCCCGCGCTCCAGCAGGTGGCGCACGGCGAGCGCTCCGCCCGCCACGTCGTCCACCGCGACCGAGCACGCCTGCCCGCTGTCGACCTTGCGGTCCACCAGCACCGACGGAATCCCCTGCCGCCGCAGCGAATCGAGGTTGGCGCCGCTGACGTCGGACGGGGTGACGAGCACGCCGCGGACCCGCTGCTCGGCGAACAGCGACAGGTACAACGCTTCGGCTTCCGGGTCCTGCCCGGAGTTGCACAGCATCACGCCGAGCCCCTCATCGCGGGCGGCGGCCTCCACGCCGCGCGCCACGTCGACGAAGAACGGATTCCCCATGTCCAGCACCAGCAGCGCGAGGATGCGGCTGTGCCCGGCGCGGAGCTGCCGGGCGGATTCGCTGCGGACGTAGCCGAGTTCGTCGATCACCGACAGCACCCGGGCCCTGGTGGTGACCGAGACCCGGTCCGGCCGGTTGAGCGAGTTGGACACGGTGGCCACCGAAACTCCGGCGCGTTCGGCAACGTCCTTGATGCTGACCATGCCTCCAGGGTGCCCGGTGCGGCCGCCGCGCACCGAAGTGGCCTCATCGCCACCGATCCCCGGCGGCCGCCGCGCGCGGGCGGTGCGATCGCGGCGACCGGCGGCCGCACCGGGGCGGGAGTCACCCGCTCCCGGCGGGGACGGCCGTGCGGTCAGAGCGCCCCGGCCGCGGGCCGCACCACGATCTCGCTGACGTCGACCTCCGCCGGTTGCTCGACGGCGAACGCGATGGAGTCGGCGACCGCGGACGCCGGGATGCTGATGGACCGGAAGCTGCGCATCACCTCCCGCGCGGATTCGTCGGTGATGGTCCCGGCGAGCTCGGATTCGACGACACCGGGCGAGACGACGCTGACCCGGATGCCGCCGTCGGATTCCTGGCGCAGCCCTTCGGAGATCGCGCGCACGGCGAACTTGGTGGCGCAGTACACGGCGGCGGTGGGGCTGACCACGAAGCCGCCGACGGAGGCCACGTTCACAAACTGCCCGCCGCCCTGCTCGCGCATGATGGGCAGCGCGGCGGCGATGCCGTGCAGCACGCCGCGCACGTTGACGTCGATCATCCGGTCCCACTCGTCCACCTTGAGCGCCGCCATCGGGGACAGCGGCATCACACCGGCGTTGTTGACGACGACGTCGACCCGGCCGAACTCGGCGCGGGCGGCGGCGGTGAAGGCGTGCACGTCGGCGGCGTCGGTGACGTCGAGCCTGCGGTGCGCGGCGGTGCCACCGGCGGCGGTGATCTCGGCGGTGAGCGCTTCGAGCCGTTCGGTGCGGCGGGCCCCGAGGAACACCCGGTGCCCGCGCCGGGCGAGCACGCGGGCGGCCGCTTCGCCGATGCCGCTGCTCGCGCCCGTGATCAAGATGGTCTTGCCGTTCGCCACTGGTCCTCCCGAACCCGGCCCCCTGCGGGCCGTCGAGGACGACTCTGCGCGCTCGGACGCCACCGACCCAGGCCGCGGCACACCTAGGAATCGCGCGGTCAGACCTTGAGGCCGAGCCAGTTGGTGAAGTGGGCGATGCTGTCGGACTTGCGGCGTTCGGCCATCGCGATGGCGCGCGCGGTCTCCCGCACCTGCGGGTGGTAGCGGGTCTGCTGTGGGGCGACGCGGCGCGCGTTGTTCAGGGCGCGCAGCGCGTTGGCGTGGTCGCCGGCGAGCACCCAGGCGCGGGCGACGTCCTGCCAGTGGTGGCCGACGCGGTTGGCCCGCATGTCGTCGGGCAACCGCAGTTCGGAACCGTCCCGGGCGGCGCGGCCGGGGTCTCCGCCTTCGAGGGAGACGGCGACGTCGTGGATCTCGACGTTGCCGGGCCCGAAGTTCGTGTCGTAGGCGGCGGAGGAGCGGCCGAGCCGGGCGCCGATCGCCCTGGCTTCGGCGATGTGCTCGCGAGCCCGGTCCAGTTCGCACGCGCGCGCGTCGATCATCGCGCCGCGCAGGTGCGCCGAACCGCGCAGCGCCAGCACCTCTTCGCTGTCCGGTCTGGACTCCAGCAGGTCCAGCGAGTGCTGCACCAGCCGGGTGCCGGTGTCGTAGGACGCGCAGGACATCAGGATGAGCGCGCGGTGCTGCACGGCGTGCGCGGCGAGCAGCGGATCGTCGCTGCGCTCGGCGGCCATCTCCATCCGGTCGACGGCCTGGGTGGCGAGCGGTATCCAGCCGAAGCGGTAGACCAGTTGCGCGGTGTTGCCGTAGGCCTGGGCGAGGTAGCGGTACCCCCGTTCGCGCGCGGAGTCGGTGCTCGCCTGGCGGATCGCGCCCGCCATCCGGCGGAGCAGCACCGGCGTCAGTTCGATGGCTTGCCGGGCGCGGTCGGAGTGCCGCAGGTCGCGCACCTTGGCGAGGTCGGCCTCGATCTCCTCGGTGGCACCGGGTTCGAGCGCGGCGGCGTAGCGGCCCTCGGCGAACAGGGTGCGGAGTTCGGTGAGGCCGGGCGGGATTCCGCCGTCGTCGTCGAGGGTTTCGCGGTACGGCTGCCCGTAGAGCTCTTCGGCTTCGATGCCGAGCGCGCGGGCGACGGCCGCGACGAACGCGGGCGAGCCGGGTTCCCGTCCCTGTTCGACCGCTCGGAGCATGCTGATGCTGTAATTGGCGCGCTGCGCCAGGGCCTGTTGGTTGAGTCCCGCGACTTTTCGAGCCATCGCGACGCGTTCGCCGAGGGCCGATCCCTGTTCAGGCCGTGGCACGGGGCTCCTTCCACGTAGGGCCATGGAACCACCAGACTAGGTGACACACGTTGGTGCGAGCAGCTTGTTGTCGCACTGTCACATGGCTGTCACTCCGCCACGCGGCGCGGTCGTAACTTGACAGGACAAGCGCTCACCCACCGCTAGCTAGTCAGGTGAGAACCATGCCTGCTTTCCACGACTGCCACTCCGAGCCCGGCACGGCGCCGCTTCCCGAGGTGATCGACGCCGTCCCCCTCCCGCCACCGCCCGAGGAGCCCGCGGTGCTCAACGTCCGCTACCGCGCGGGAATCGTCGGCGAACGGGCCCGCGTCGTGCACGCCGCGACCTGGACCCCGCGCGATGTGCTGATCACGTTGTGCGGCATGCCGCTCGACCCGTCGCTCGTCGAGGAGTCCACCGGGATGCCGTGCATGCGCTGCATCCGCATCGCCGCCCGCCGCGCCCGCGAAGACGACGAACAGCGCGGCCTCGAAGGCTGATCCACCACCCGGGTTCGACATCTCGTCCTCCTCGGTCGAAGGTGTTCCCGTTGCAGCGGAAGCGATCGGTGACGAGCAGGCCGGGGCCGTCGTCCGGATCGCCCGCTCCGCGGCCGAACGACGTCACCACCAGCGCCCCGTCCTGCGGATCGGCGGAGTCGACGTCCAGTCCGCGTTCGTCGGTCCCGTCCCGCGCTCCGAGCGGAATCCCCAGCGACCGCGGGGAGTTCGCCGTTCCCGTTCCGATGTGGACGGGGATCTCGTCCGGGGCCCCGGTTCCGGACAGCGCACCGACCCCACGGCGTCGTCCCTCCCGCACTTCCCCGCACCGATGCGGACGACCGGGTCCGGGTGCTTCCAGCGGTCCCCCACCGGCGGACCGCCGCGTAGTGGCCACCGAGACCGCTGAGCCGCAACTGGCCGTCGGTGCGCTGCGCGGCCCGCGTCTCCGCCCTCCCGTCGACGACCAGATCGACGTCCGGCGCCCCCGCGCTCAGGCCACCTCGCGCGGGGCGCCGAAGTAGGCCCGGCTGCTCCGCGTGCCCGTGCGACCCCCGCGCGTGACCTCGGAGCGCCCAGGCCGGCGAGGCGTGCTCACGCCGATGCCGCGTTTCGGCGGAATCCGGCCCGCCTTTCGGCCGAAGCCCGCCGCGAGCCGGTCGCGGAGTCCCGTTTCACCACCTTTCCCGTGGTGAGGCCGAGCGCACGCCCGGGCCGCGGGGATGCGAGCATTCCGCGAGTCGCATCGAGGGAAGGTGGATCACGTGCAGGTGCTCTGGGGCGCGGCGGGGATGGTCGTGCTGCTGCTGATCGCGTTCGCGTTGTCCACCGACCGCCGGGCGATCCGGCCGCGCACCGTGCTGGGCGCGCTGGCGCTGCAGCTGGTGTTCGCCTTCGTGGTGCTGCGCTGGGACGCGGGCAAGGCCGCGCTGAGCGCCGTCTCCGCCGGGGTGCAGCGGGTGATCGACTCCTCGAAGGAGGGCATCGACTTCCTGCTCGGCCCGGTGATGCCGACGAACGGGGCGACGGTCGTCGCCTTCCAGGTGCTGCCGATCATCGTGTTCGTGGCGTCGCTGACCGCGGTGCTCTACCACTGGAACGTGCTGCAGTGGGTGGTGCGGATCGTCGGCGGCGGGCTGCGCAAGGTGCTGGGGACCACGCGCGCGGAGTCGCTGAACGCCACGGCCAACATCTTCCTCGGGCAGACCGAGGCGCCGCTGGTGGTGCGGCCGTACCTGGCGGGCATGACCCGCTCGGAGTTCTTCGCCGTCATGGTCGGCGGTCTGTCCACCGTGGCCGGTTCGGTGATGGTGGGGTACGCGATGCTGGGCGCGAGCCTCGACCACCTCATCGCGGCGAGCTTCATGGCCGCGCCCGCCGGCCTGATGATGGCGAAGATCATCGTGCCGGAGACCGAGGCGGTCACCGGCGACGCCGAGCACGCCGCGAAGGCCGCCGAGTCCGAGGGCGGGCGGCGCGGCGTGCTCGCGTGGTTCGCGAAGAAGCCCGCGGCCACGACGACCCCGGAACCGGCGGCCGCCGCGGACGAGGACGGGACCGACAGCGCCGAACCGGAGAAGGCGGGCACCACCACCGCGGTGGACGACGACGAGGCGCTGGAGACCAAGCCGCGCAACGTGATCGACGCGGCCGCGACCGGTGCCTCGGACGGGCTGAAGCTGGCGCTCAACGTCGGCGCCATGCTGTTCGCGTTCGTCTCGCTGATCGCGCTGCTGAACCTGGTCCTCGGCGCCGTCGGCGGCCTGGTCGGCCTCGACGGCATCACCTTCGAGCAGATCATCGGCTACGTCTTCGCACCGGTGATGTGGGTGATCGGCGTGCCGTGGGAGGACGCGGTGACCGCGGGCGGTTTCGTCGGCCAGAAGCTGGTGCTCAACGAGTTCGTCGCGTTCACCGACTTCGGCCCGCAGGCGGCGTCGTTCTCGCCGCACACCGCCATCATCATCACCTTCGCGCTGACCGGGTTCGCGAACTTCTCCTCGCTGGCGATCCTGCTCGGCGGGCTCGGCGGGCTGGTGCCGTCGCGGCGGTCGCTGATCGCCGAGCTCGGGATGCGGGCGATCGCGGGCGGAACGCTGGCGAACCTGATGAGCGCCGCCATCGCCGGGATGCTCGTCTAGCTCCCCAGCTTCGGCAGCAGGTAGGCCCGGAGGTCCGCGAGATCTCCGGGCGCACCCGCCCAGCCGAGGTAGCCGTCCGGCCGGACCAGCAGCAGCGCGGGCCGGTCGACGCCGTAACCGTCGTGCGCGTGGCCGTGCACGTCGTGCACCGCGCCGGGACGCGGTTCCCGGAGCACGGCGTGCGCGTCGAGCCCGGGCAGGGCGAGGCCGGCGCTCGTGCCGCCGAAGTCCAGCAGCGTCCAGTGCGGCCCGGCGAACAGCTCGAACAACCGCACCTCCGCCCCGTCGAGCAGGACCGGGGCGTCCGGGGCCCGGTCGCCGGCGCGCACCGCCGCGGGTTCGGCGCGGCGCTCTTCGGCCAGCGGCCCGCCGCGGTAGTGCAGTCCGAGCTGGTTGAGCTCCGGTCCGCGCACGTGCGCCTCGGGATCGTCCTCGCGCAGCAGGTCCAGCAGCCGTCCGCTGAGCCGCAGCACCCCTTCCGCCACCGGGTACCGCTCGGCCTCGTAGCTGTCGAGCAGCGCCTCGTCCGCACCGCGCAGCACGGCGGCGAGCTTCCAGCCGAGGTTGTGCGCGTCCTGCACCCCGGTGTTCATGCCCTGGCCGCCGGTGGGCGGGCAGACGTGCGCCGCGTCGCCCGCGAGCAGCACCCGGCCGTCGCGGTAGCGCTCGGCGAGGCGCGCGTTGGCCCGCCACACCGAGTTCCAGTGCACCTCGTGCACCCGCAGGTCGAGCCCGCTCAGCCGGTTCAGCCACTCCCCCAGCCCGTCCGGGGTGGGTTCCACGTCGTCGCGGGACGCGGTGACGGTGAACAGGTCGGTTCCTGCCAGCGGCTGCACCGAGGCGAGCTCGCCGTCGCGGGACCAGGCCAGCGCCCGGTCCCGGCCGAGGCCGCTGAGCCGGACATCGGCGATGAGCGCCTTGGTCGTCTCGTCGGTCTCGCCGCGGAACTCGATGCCGAGCGTGCGGCGCACGGTGCTGCGCCCGCCGTCGGCGCCGACTAGGTACCGGGCGCGGATCTCGGTGCCGTCGGCGAGCCGCGCGGTGACCTGCCGGTCGTCCTGGCGCAGCGCGCGGAGCTCGACGCCGAGCTCGACCTGGCCGCCGTACCCGGCGAGCGCTTTGCGCAGGACCTCCTCGGTGCGGAACTGCGGGACGAACCAGGCGTTCGGGTACGGGACGCCGGGTGTGGCGGGCACCGGTTCGCCGGGGTGGCCCTCCCAGACGAGCCGTCCGGCTTCGTACTTGCGCATCGGGATGCCGCCGTCGCCCGCGGCGTGCAGGTCGTCGAGCACGCCGAGGTCGGCGAAGACCTCCTGGGTGCGCGGGTGGATGCCGTCGCCGCGGGAGCCGCCGAAGTGCTCGGTGGCCTTGTCGACGAGCCGGAACGCGATGCCGCGCCGGGCGAGTTCGCAGGCCAGGACCAGTCCGGTCGGTCCGGCTCCGGCGATGAGGACGTCGGTGTCGTGCTGGGCGCTCATGCCCACCTCCCTCTGTCAGTACGGCGTACCCCATGTTCGTACGCCGCACGAACAACGTTAGCGGTACGGTGTACCACATGGCAACCGAGCCGATCTGGGCCGCGCCCGCCCCCGGAACCCGCAAACCGCGCTTCACCCGCGAGCAGATCGCCGCGGCCGCGCTCGCCCTCGCCGACGCCGAGGGGTTCGACGCCGTCTCCATGCGCCGGGTCGCCGCCGAGCTCGGCGCCGGGACGATGACCCTCTACCACTACGTGCGCACCAAGGACGACCTCGTCGCGCTCATGGACGACGCCGTCATGGCCGAAGGGCTGCTGCCCGCCGACGAGCTGCCCACCGAGTGGCGGGCCGCGCTCACCGCCATCGCGCACCGCACCCGCGACGTGCTGCTGCGCCACCCGTGGTCGATGCAGGCGCTGCGCGGCGCGCGGCTCGGCCCCAACGCGCTGCGGCACGCCGACCAGTCCTTCGCCGCCCTCGCGCACACCCCGCTCGACGTCGAAGCGAAGATCGCCCTGCTCGGTGCGGTCGACGACTACGTGCAGGGCAACGTGCTGCGCACCGACGACCCGCAGCACGGCGGGCTCAGCGCCGACACCGCCCGGTTCGTCCGCGAGCAGCTCGAAGGCGGCGACCTGCCGCAGCTGCGCGCCCTCGTCGGCGACGGCGACCCGAGCACCGCCTGGGCCCGGCTCACCGGCACGACCAGCGCGCGGCAGCGCTTCGCCGACGGCCTCGCCGCGCTGCTCGACGGCGCCGCCGCCCGCCACGGGATCTGACCCCTCGGCCGAACGGTCGGGAAAACCCGGGCGACCCCGGCCGTTCGGCGGAGATCATCTCGGGCGGAACGGCCGATGCCCGCACGCGGCGCGGTCCCTAGCGTGGGAACCAGTCCAGCACCGGGAACCACGCGCGGTTCCCCGCCCCAGGGAGCCCAGATGACCACCACGTTCCCCGTTCCGAGCCACCCCGTGGACGCCGACGGGGTCCGCGAGCGGGTCGACGCGGCCCTGTCCCGGTTCCTCGACGTGCAGGAGGACCGGTACCGGGGGATGACCGCCGACGAAGCGGGACGCGCCCAGTGGGCGGCGGCGATCGACACGCTGCGCACGTTCCTCGCCGGCGGCAAGCGGCTGCGGCCCGCGTTCTGCTTCTGGGGCTGGCGCGGCGCGGGCGGCGACCCGGACGACGAGGGCATCATCGCCGCGGCCGCCGCGCTGGAACTGCTGCACGCGTTCGCGCTGATCCACGACGACATCATCGACGGCAGCGACACCCGCCGCGGCGCGCCGTCGCTGCACCGCCAGCACACCGACCTGCACCAGCACCAGCGGATGCGGGGATCCTCCGAGCTGTTCGGGACCTCGGTGGCGCTGCTGCTCGGGGACCTGTGCCTGGCGTGGTTCCACGAGCTGCTCGGCGCCAGCGGACTTCCCCCGCAACGGCTCGCCGCCGTGCAGCCGCTGGTGGCGCAGTCGTTCGCCGAACTGGTGCTCGGCCAGTACCTCGACGTCACCGAGCAGGCCCTCGCCACGCACTCGGTGGAGCGGGCCTGCACGATCATCCACTACAAGACCGCGAAGTACACCGTCGAACGACCGCTGCACCTGGGTGGGCTGCTCGCCGGGGCCGACTCGGACCTGCTCGACTCCTACACGGCCTACGCGCTGCCGTTGGGCGAGGCGTACCAGCTGCGCGACGACGTGCTCGGCGCGTTCGGCGATCCCGCGGTCACCGGCAAACCCGTCGGGGACGACCTGCGCACCCGGAAGCCGACCGTGCTGCTGGCCGCCGCCCGGCGCCGCGCCGGGACCGCCGAGCTCGCCGAGCTCGACCGGGCCTTCGCCGCCGGGGACCTCGACGACGAGCGGGTGCGGCGGGTGCAGTCGATCATCGTGGAGTGCGGGGCGCTGGCCGAGGTCGAGCGCCTCATCGGCACCCGCGCGGCATCCGCGCACCGGGCGCTGGCGGGGATGCGGGTGCCGGAGCACGTCCGAAGCACGCTCACCGAACTGCTCACCGCCGCCACCGACCGGAACCGGTGAACCCGGGCGGTGCCGGAGCGCTGCGCCGGTTCCGAACGCCGCACCGGTCCCGAGGAGCACTGCGCCGATCCCGAGGAGCACTGCGCCGGTCCCGAGCACTGCGGCGCCGCGAGACCGGCCGCTGAGCGCTACGCCAGCGGAGTCCCGATGCGCAGCCGGTTGCCGTCCGGGTCGCGCAGTTCGACCTCCCGCGCCCACGGCGTCGTCTCCGGCCGCATGCCGAACTCGGCGGCGATCGCGTCCACGTCCTCCATCCGCAGGTAGATGAGCGAGCCGGGGCGGGCGTCGGCCTCGTGCTCGGACAGGAACAGGCGCACCTGCCCGCGCACCACCTCCACGAACGCGGGCAGGTGCGGCTCGAACCGGTGCTCCCACTGCGGGGTGAAACCCAGCAGGCGGTACCACTTCACGGCCACGTCGGCGGCCTCCACGCGCAGCACCGGGATGACGTCCTCGTCCATCGCCCCAGCATCGCACCGCTCCGGCCGGGCCGCGGTGGTCGCGGACGGCGGCGGACCGGCGGACGCGGGAGGCCGGTGGTCGCGGGGCGGGCGGAGCGGTTCCGCCCCGGCCACTACGCGGCGGCGGTCCGGCCGGCGGCAGGCCGGAGGGTGCGGGACCAGCTCCACTCCCCCGGTTCGGGGACGCCCACCAGCTTGAGGCCCGCCGCGCGCAGGGTGCGGGCGATCGCGGTGTCGTCCACGCGGGTGTGCGCCCACACCGCGGTCGTCCCGTCGGCCTCGGCCTGCGCGACGAGTTCCGCGGCGAGCCGGGTGCCGATGCCGCCGCGCTGCCGGTCGTCGCGCACCAGCAGCGCGAGCTCCGCGGTCGTGCCGTCGCGCATCAGGTTCCCCATCGCCACGACCTGCCCGTCGGCGTCCAGCACCAGCAGCGAGCGGCCCAGCGCCGGGGTCAGCAACCGCAGCAGGCCGCGTTCCCCACCGGCCGGGCCGGGGCTGGAGTAGCGGCGGTAGCGGGTGGCCGCCGAGCAGCGGGCGTGGAACTCGGCGACGAGCTCCAGGTCGGCGCGGTCGGCGGCGCGCAGGGTCAGCGCCTCCCCTCCGGTGGTGACGAGCTCCCGCACGTCGGGGCGCAGCCGCTCCCGGCAGGTCGCAGCCAGGTCCACCATCGCCCGCGCCCGCGCGAACTCGGCCGGGGTGAACGCCGCGCCCGCCCGTTCCAGCACCAGCGCGCCACCACCGGGGGCGGTCAGCCGCAGCCACCGGCCGTCGGCGCCATCGGGTCCGGTCGCGTCCTCCTGCCAGCGCACCTCGACCGGGCCGAGGGTGCCGCGCAGCGCCCGCACCAGGTCGCCGCGCCCGCGCACCAGGTCGGCGGCGAGGTGCAGCGTCCGGGTCGGCACGTCGTCGAGCTCCCGCACGTCCGCGGGGCGAGCGGTGACCTCGCGCCCGCCCGCGTCGACCACGGCCCGCACCAGGTCCGTTTCCCTCGCGGAGGTGGGGACGTGCACCAGCACCTCGTCCACCGCGCCGCCGGCGACCGGGTGCACGTGCACGGTGCGGATGTCGCCGCCGAGACCGGCGAGCCCGGCGGCGATCCCGGCGAGGCGGCCCGGGTCGTCGGTCACCGAGGCGCGCAGCCGCCACAGCGCGCGGGGTTCGGCGAGCTCACCGAGGTCCGGTTCCGCCACGACCTCCGCGGCGGGGGCCGGGCGCCGCACCCGGGCGCACCGCACCGCGGCACCCGCCGCGAGCAGCGCGCCGAACGCGAGGAGCAGCACCGACGCCGTGGTCGGCGCCCCGGTGGCGAGCAGGTGGGCGGTGCCCGCCGCCGCGCACAGCAGGGCGAGCTCGACGACGTCGCGCGTCCAGCCGCCCCGGGTCGGGGCCGCTGCCGGAGTTCCGCGGTGCTGGGTCATGCCCCGACCCTGCCCGCGAGATGTTTCCCCCGGCCCGCGGCGGCGTGACGACGCCGTTAACCCGAACAGCCCTGGCGGGAACCCGGCACGTCGATAAGGTCACGCCATGACGACTGGGAGCGCGTCCGCGCACCGGGTTGCCGTGCTGCCGACCACCGGCACCGCGCCCTTCGAGCTGGGCGTGATCTCGGCGGTGTTCGGGCACTACCTGCCGGACCTGATCCCCCGCCACTACGACCTCGCGGTGTGCGCGGAGGGGTCCGCCGCCGTGCCGCTCGCGGGCGGGGCGGTGATGAGCACCCCGCACGGGCTCGCCGAACTCGCCACCGCGGACACGGTGATCGTCACCAGCCGGGCCGACCCGCACGAGCCGCCGTCCGCGGAGCTCGTCGCGGCGCTGCGCGAAGCCGGGGCGCGCGGCGCGCGGCTGGTGTCCACCTGCACCGGCGCGTTCGCCCTCGCCGCCGCCGGGGTGCTCGACGAGCGCCGGGCCACCACGCACTGGCGCTACGCCGACCTGCTGCGCACCCGGTACTCGCGGGTCGAGGTCGACCCGGCGCCGCTGTACATCGACGAAGGCGACGTGCTGACCGGCGCGGGCAGCGCGGCGAGCCTGGACCTGTGCCTGCACCTGGTGCGCAAGGACCTCGGTCCGGCGCTGGCGAACACGGTGGCGCGCCGGCTGGTGATCCCGCCGCACCGCGAAGGCGGGCAGGCCCAGTACGTGGAGACGCCGGTCGCCGGATCGTCCGAGGACGACGGGGTGGCGCGCAGCATGGAGTGGGCGCTGGCGCACCTCGCCGAACCGCTGACCGTCGAGGTGCTGGCCGGTGCCGCGCACATGTCCGAGCGCAGCTACCTGCGCCACTTCGCCCGCGCGACGGGAAGTTCGCCGATGCGCTGGCTGGCGGCGCAGCGGATCGGGGCGAGCCTGGCGCTGCTGGAGAAGACGAAGGACCCGGTGGACGAGGTCGCCGAGGCGGTCGGGTTCGAGTCGGTCGTGACCTACCGGTACCACTTCAGCCGCATCATGCGGACCTCGCCGACGGCCTACCGCAGGTTGTTCCACCGCGCGCCCGCCGCGGCTCCGGCCGGCGCGCTCGCGCCCCGGACCGGATAGGCCCGGGACGCGCCCGCGATCAGTCCGCCTGCTGCAGGAAGGCGAACAGCGCCGCGGCGAGTTCCGCCGGGGCGTCCTCCTGCACCAGGTGGCCGGCGCCGGGGATCAGCCGCAGCTCCGAGCCGGGGATCAGGCCGGCGAGCTCGTGCGCCTTGCCCACCGGGATCCAGGTGTCCTCGGCGCCCCAGCACACCAGCGTCGGCATCCGCAGCCGGTCGTAGCAACCCTGCACCTCGTCGGTGAAGCGCTGGTCGGCCTGCGCGATCTGCCGGTAGAACGCGGGCTGCCCGTGCTCGCCGAGCCACGGTTCGGCGAGCGCGTCCACCAGCGGGTCGTCCAGCCCGCGGTGGCCGGCGGAGCGGATGTACTCGCGCACCAGCGCCCGGTGCATCGCGGGCGGCAGCTGCTCGAAGACCGGGACGTTCTCCCCGACCAGCCGGAAGAACGGCGACCCCCACGGGGCCAGCGCGACCGGGTCGACGACGGCGAGCCGCTCGTACTCGGCGCCGTGCAGCAGGTGCGCGCGCAGCGCGACGGCGCCGCCGAAGTCGTGCGCGACGACCGCGGGCCGCTCCAGCCCCCAGTGCTCCAGCAGTTCCGCGAAGACCCGGCCCTGCGCGGCGAGCGACACGTCCTGCCCGTCGCACTTCTCCGACGTCCCGTACCCCGGCATGTCCCAGACGTGCACCCGGTAGTGGGGGGGGGGCGCTCTGGCGACGCCCCGCCAGACGAAGGAGGAGAAGGGCGTGCCGTGCAGCAGCACGACCGGTTCCGCCCCCTCCTCGCCCAGCACGTCCCAGCGGACGTCACCGGCGCTGCTGCGGTGGACTCGACCGAGTTCCCACTCCTGCACGGAGGCTCCCTCTCGATTCGTCTTGATCGACTCAGCTTCGATCGGAGGGCCGCGCGCGAGCGGGAACCCCGGATCACGGCAGCGCCATCGCCGCGGTGCGCGTCGCCCCGTCGCCGGGGTCGATCAGCAGCAGCGACCCGGTCGCCCGCGAAGCCGCGTAGGCCGTCGACGGGCACGGGTTCCGCGGTGCGCAGCACGATCCCGCCGATGTCGTTCATCTCCACGCGGACCATTCCGCGAGCCGTCCGGATCAGCGGGCCATGCTCAGCCCGCCACCGACCGGGCGGCGCACCCGGGGGCGGACGACGAGGCGCGGACGGCGGTCGCGCACCACCAGCGGCGCGGGCTGCGGCGCCGGGGTCGCGCCGTGCTCGATGGCGTGCGCGGCGTCGACACCGCAGGCGACGTCGCGGGCGATGTTGCAGCAGGCGAGGAGGAAAGCGCGCATGACGGGCTCCTTGTCGAGTCCTGATCGGTGGGTTGCCACCAGCATGCTGCGCGGCACCCGCCGGTTCGAGTGGCGGTAGCGCCACATCTCGACAAGATTCCGCCACAGGCCGTGCCGCCCGCGCGGACGGCGGCGGCATCGGCGGGCAGAATCGGCGCCGGGCGGGCTCGACCGCCCCTCCGACGATCCGCGACATGTTGGGATGCAGCGATGACGACCGTGGCCTTCCTCGGAACCGGCACGATGGGCGCACCGATGGCGCGCAACCTGCTCGCGCACGGCTTCGCGGTGCGCGCGTGGAACCGCACCCGCGCCCGCGCGGACGAGCTCGCCGCCGAGGGCGCCACCGTCACCGACACCCCCGCCGAAGCGGCCGACGGCGCGGACCTGCTGGTGACGATGCTGCTGGACGCGGACGCCACCGTGGAGGCGGGCGGTGCCGCCGCGGCCGCGCTCCCGGCCGGGACGCCGTGGGTGCAGATGGCCACGATCGGCCTGGAGGGGCTGGCGAAGGTCGCCGCCGTCGCGGGCGGCACGACGCTCGTGGACGCGCCGGTGCTCGGCACCCGCGCCCCCGCCGAGCAGGGCACGCTGACCGTGCTCGCCGCGGCCCCCGAAGAGGTGCGGGACCGGGTGCGGCCGGTGTTCGACGCGGTCGGCGGACGCACCCTGTGGCTGGGCACCGACGCGGTGCGCGGCGACGGGACGCGGGTGAAGCTCGCGGCCAACAACTGGGTGCTGTCGCTGACGAACGCGGTCGGCGAGTCGATCGCGCTCGCCGAGGCGCTGGGCGTGGACCCGCACCGGTTCCTGGAGGCCATCGAGGGCGGCGCGGTCGATTCGCCCTACGCGCACCTGAAGGGTTCCGCCATCCTCGACGGTGATTTCACCCCGGCGTTCACAGTGGACGGTGCCCGCAAGGACGCCGGGCTGATCGCCGAAGCCGCGGGCGAACTCCGCCTGGACGTCGCCGAAGCGGTCCGCGCCCGCTTCACCCGCGCCGCCGAGGCCGGGCACGGTTCCCAGGACATGGCCGCCGCCTACTACGCGTCCTTCCGCGGCTGACGGCCGAACGGCCCGCTCGCCCGGGAACCGGGTCGAACGGGCCGTTCGTCGTGCGGGAGAACGGGTTTCAGCGCCTCGCGACGTGCCCGAACTGGGCCGCGCAGCGATCCAGCTCCTCGTCGTCCAGCAACCGCGGCCGCCCGGCCTGCTGCGCGGTGAGCCACAACCGGCACAGCCACTCCAGCTGCCGGGCCCGGTTGTAGGCAGCAGCCGGCGTCGAGCCGATCGCGACCGTCCCGTGGTTGCGCAGCACGCACGCCCCGCGCCCTTCCAGCGCGGCCGACATGTTCGCGGCCAGCCGGTCGGTGCCGAACGTCGCGTACTCGGCGACGCGCACCGCCCCGCCCATCTCGGCGAGCTGGTAGTGCACCGCGGGCACGTCGTCGCGCAGCAGCGACAACGCGGTGGCGTGCAACGAGTGCGTGTGCACCACCGCGTCGGCGCCGTGATCGGCGTAGGCGGTCAGGTGCATGGGCAGCTCGGAGCTCGGAGCCCGTTCGCCGTCCACGACCGCACCGTCCAGCCGCACCACCGGGACGTCGGCGACGGTCAGCACGTCGTAGTCCACTCCGGACGGTGTCACCGCGACCAGCTCACCGCTGCGCAGCGACACGTTGCCCGAGGTACCCACGACCAGACCGTCGTCGACCATCTTCCGCGCGATGCGGATGACCTCCGCGCGCTCCGCTTCGAGGACAGGGCTCAACACGCCGTCCCGGACTCGTACTCCCCGATGGCGGCGACCTTCTTCGCCGACGCCGAGGTCTCGTCGAAGCGCAGGTCGAGCCACTGCCCGGCCAGCAGCCGCGCCAGCTCCAGCCCGACGACGCGCTGCCCGAAGCACAGCACCTGCGCGTCGTTGCTCAGCACCGACCGCTGCACCGAGTAGCTGTCATGCGCGGTCACCGCCCGCACGCCCGGCACCTTGTTCGCACTGATCGCCACGCCGAGCCCGGTGCCGCACACCAGCAGCGCCCGGTCCGCCTCGCCCGCGGCGACCTTGCGGGCCGCGTTCACCGCCACGTGCGGGTAGTCGGTGTGCTCGTCGGACCCGACCCCGACGTCGACCACGGAGGCGACCCGCGGGTCCTGCTCCAGGTCGGCCTTGAGCACGTCCTTGTAGTCCAGCCCTGCGTCGTCGGAACCGACGACGATGCGCCAGCCGGTCGCGTTCTCGGTCATCGTCACTTCACCTCTGTCGCGTCGAGTTCCACTTCACGTCCACTGAGGACTTCCAGCGCCCTGTTCAGCGCCATCGCCAGCGAGGTCGCCCCCGGGTCGGGGGTGCCGACGCTGCGCTCGGCCAGCGGGCGCGCCCGCCCGGTCCGCGGGGTCAGCTCGGCGGTGCGCGCGGCGGCGGCCGTGGCCTCCCGGGCCGCGCGGCCCACCGCGTCGGCGGGGCCGGCACCGTCGCCGACCGCCGCCGCGAATTCGTCGACGAACGGGATCAGCGCGTCCACCAGCGTCTTGTCGCCCGCTTCGGCGCGGCCCAAGCGCTGCACCGAGTCGAGGGCGGCGCGGGCACCCGCCAGCAGGTCCTCCGCGGTGGGCTCCCGGTCGTCGGGCAGCAGGTCACCGAAGGAGCGCAGGCCCGCGCCCCACAGCGCGCCGGAGGTGCCCCCGGCCTTCGCCGCCCACTCGTCCCCGGCGGCGACCAGCACCGCGGCCGGTCCGGCGCCGTCGGCGGCGACCCGTTCCGCCGCCTCGATCGCGGCCCCGCTGCCCCGGGACATGCCGCGGCCGTGGTCGCCGTCGCCGGCCACCGCGTCGAGCCTGCCCAGCTCGTCCTCGTGCTCGTGCAGCAGGTCGCTGATCGCGCGCAGCCCCCGCACCACGAGCGCCGCGGTGTCCTGCCCGGCCTGCGGGGCGACCGCGGTCGCCGCTTCGACGACCTCGGTCGCCTCGGCCACGACGTCGTCGTCCACATCGGACTCGACGATGCTTCCCTTGCGGTAGGCGGGGGAATCGGCCGGGGCGTGCCAGAGCCGCTCCAGCTCCGGGTCCAGCCAGGTCAGGGTGAGCGAGCACCCGGCCATGTCGAGGCTGGTGACCAGTTCACCGACCTCCGGCTCCACGACCTCCACGCCAGCCTCGGCCAGCAGCCGGGACGCGGTCTTCCACACCACGAACAGCTCTTCGTACTTGGTGGCGCCGAGCCCGTTGAGGATCGCCGCGACCCGCGGCTTCTCCCCGGTCGACTCGGGAGCTTCGGCGAGCACGCCCTCGACGAGCTCGCGCGCCAGCTCCGACGCCGAGGGCATGTCCACTTCGGACACACCCGGTTCGCCGTGGATGCCCAGCCCCAGGCCCATCCGGCCCGCGGGCACCTCGAACAGCGGCTGTCCGCTGCCCGGCAGTGTGCAGCCCGCGAAGGCCACCCCGAGGCTGCGGGTGCGGGCGTTGGCGTGCTCGGCGACCCGCACCACCTCGTCGAACGAGTAGCCCTCCTCCGCGGCGGCCGAGGCGACCTTGAACACCACGAAGTCGCCCACCACCCCGCGCCGCTTTCCCGCCTCGTCGGCCGGGGCGCTGGCCACGTCATCGGTGACCACCACGTTGTGCGCCGAGATCCCCTCCCGCCGCAGCCGCTCCACGGCCAGGCCGAAGTTCATGTTGTCCCCGGCGTAGTTGCCGAACGAGAACACCACACCGGCACCGGTGTCGGCGGCCTTCGCCACCGAGTAGGCGTCCTCGGCGGACGGCGAGGTGAAGATGTTGCCCACCACCGCGCCGTCGGCGAAACCCGGCCCCACCACGCCGCAGAACGCCGGGTAATGCCCGGATCCGCCACCGGTGACCACCGCGACCTTGCCGCGGCGAGCCCGGCGCGCCCGCACCACCCCGCCGCGCACCTCGCGCACGTAACCGGGGTTCGCGGCGACGAACCCCGCCACCGCGTCCTCGGTGAACGTCGCCGGATCGTCGTACAGACGAGTCATCGGGTCACTCCTCCCCCCGACCGCCACACCGGCCGGGCCCGCTCTATCGATTCCAGGTATGCGCGATATCCGCGCTCGTAGAACTCCGCCACCGCCGGATCCGGCTCGACCACGTGCCGGGCGGTGGCCCACTCCTCGCGATCCACCGGTTCGCCCAGCGAATCCCACGCCGTCATCGCCGCGCCCCGCGCGCCGACGCCCTCCTCCTTCGGGACGTGCAGCGGCCTGCCGAGCACGCTCGCGAAGATCCGGCTCCAGGACGCCGACCGCGCCCCGCCGCCGCAGGCCGCGACCTCACCGGTCAGCCCGGCCGCCTCCAGGTTGTGCCGCGCCGCGTAGGCCACCGCCTCGCACAGCGCCCGCACCAGGTCCGCGGGCGAGGTGTCCAGCGACAGCCCGGTGAACTGGCCGCTGGCCCGCGGCTCCACGAACGGGGCCCGCTCGCCGGAGGACGACAGGAAGGACAGCGCGGCGACCCCACCGGCACCCGGCGGGCTCGCCGCCAGCAGGCCCTCCAGGTCGGCGACGCTCGCCCCGACCATCCGCAGCCCCCAGTCCAGGTTCGCGGTGCCCACCATCGCCGGCATCACCCGCAGCACCCGGTCCGGGCTGGGCGTGGCGAGCCACATGCCCGCGGCGTCCCCGGCCGGGTCGATCGTGACCTGGTCGCCCAGCACCTGGCAGCCCAGCGTCGTGCCGATCACCAGCGCCCCGTCGCCCAGGTCGCGCGTGCCGGACCCGAAGGCGCAGGCGGGCAGGTCGAACGGGCCCGCCGACACCGGCAGGCCCGCGGGCAGGCCGAGCTGCGCGGCGCTGCGCGCGTCCAGCGCGAACAGCTCACCCGGCGGCGCCGGTTCGGCCAGCAGCCCGCGGAACTCGGCGAGGCCGCACGCCCGCAGCGCCGCCGTGCTGTAGGTGCGGGTCGGCACGTCCAAGAACGGTTGCGAAGCGTCCGAGGCGTCCACCGTGATCCGCCCGGTGAGCCGTTGCACTATCGCGTCCACGCAGTAGCCGGCGACCTCCGCGCGGGCCAGCCGCTCCGGCTCGTGCTCGGCCACGTGCGCCAGCAGCGGCGCCGCCGAACCCGGGAACATGCCCGAACCGGTCAGGGCGTGCACCTCGCGCAGCACGCCCCGCGCTTCCCAGCGGTCCAGCACCGGCGCCGCCCGCGCGTCCAACCAGGACAGTCCCGGCCCGACCTGCCGCCCGGCCGCGTCGCGCAGCCACAACCCGTCGCCCTGCCCGGTGATCGCCAGCGCTTGCACCGGGACGTCCGCTTCGGCGGCGACCGAGCGCACCACGCTGATCACCGAATCCACGACCTCGTCGAGGTCCTGCTCCACCCGCCCGCCGGGCGAGCGGTGCAGGGTGCTGCGCGTGCTGCGGGTGACTCGCGCGGAGCCGTCCCGGCCCAGCAGCGACGCCTTCGTCACCGAGGTGCCGACATCGACTCCGACGATCATGGTCGCAGGTCCTCCAGCCGCCCCAGCACCTCCGGGTTCGCCACGTGCCGCGGCCGCCTGCCCGCGAGGTAGCGCGCCGCGTCGGCGGCCACGATCGCCGCCGCGCGGTCCGCGGTCTGCCGGGTCGCCCCGGCCAGGTGCGGCGTGGTGATCACGTTGGGGGCGTCGAACAGCGGCCAGTCGCGCGGCGGCGGCTCCACGTCGTAGACGTCCAGCGCCAGTCCGCCCAGGTGCCCCGAGCGCAGCATCTCCGGCAGCGGCGCGTAGTCCAGCAACCCGCCGCGCGCCGAGTTCACCAGCACCGCGCCCTTCGGCAGCAGCGCCAGGTTCTCCGCGTTGAGCAGGTGCTCGGTCTCCGGGGTGAGCCGGGCGTGCAGGCTCACCACCGAGCTGGCGCGCAGCAGCTCGTCGAGCTCGACGAGCCGCACGCCGTCCGCGGCCACCTGCTCCGGGTCCGCGAACGGATCGGCGACCAGCACCTCCGCGCCGAACGCGGACAGCACCCGCGCCACCCTGCGCCCGATCGCGCCGTAGCCGACCAGGCCCGCGGTCGCCCCCTCCAGTTCGAGCCCCGCGTTCTCGTGGGCGTAGTAGTCGCCGCGCCAGTGGCCGCCCTTCAGCTCGGCGTCCGAGTCGACGATGCGGCGCAGCGAAGCCAGGACCAGCCCGACGGCGAACTCGGCGGCGGCGGCCGCGTTGCGGGCCGGGGTGAAGCCGACGACCACCTCGGCCTCGGTCGCGGCGGCCAAGTCGACGTTCACCGGGCCGCCGCGGGCGACGCCGACGAACCGCAGGCCGGGGCTCTTCGCCAGCACGCCGGCCGTCACCGGCGCCATCTGGGTCAGCAGGACCTCGGCGCCGCCGAGGGCGTCGAGCAGCTGCTGCTCGGTCCCGCTGGCCTCCCGCACCCCGCCGACCGGGCCGAACGGTTCCACCGGCCAGCCGGTGGCCAGGGTCCGGAAGCTCAACTCGTGCCCGGGCGCCTGCTCGGTCAGCGCGTCGACGAACAGCTGCGGGCCGACGAAGCGGTCCCCCGCGGCCAGGACCTCGGTCATTGCTGCAGACTCCTTTGTCCGATGCGATCAGCCCGCTACGGGCGTCGTCAACGATTCGAGCAGCCGGACCCGCACCTCGTCGAGGTCCGATGCCACGAAGGACGCCGCGGCCAGCGCGTCCGCGGCCGGCGGGTAGTCGGGGCTGGGGATGGCCAGCACGGTCATCCCGGCGGCCGCCGCGGCGCGCAGGCCGTTGCTGGAGTCCTCCACCGCCAGGCAGGCCACCGGGTCGACCGCCAGCCCGCGCGCTGCCGCCAGGTACACGTCCGGGCCGGGCTTGCCGCGCGGCACCTCGGCGCTGGAGACGGTGGCGGAGAAGTGCTCGACGAGCGCGTGCCGGTCGAGCACGGCGTCGATGACCCGGCGCGGCGCGGAGGAGGCCAGCGCGATGGGGGCGCGGGCCGAGACCTCCAGCACCATCCGCTCGGCGCCGGGCAGCATCGCGACCTCGTCCGCGTCGAGGGCGGCGATCATGTCGTCGACGACGATCCGCTCGACCTCGGCGACCGGTTCCGGGCCGCCGGTGTGCGCGGCGAGGAACGCGGCCCACTCGGGGGCGCTCATGCCCTGCACCTGGGCGGTCTCCGCCGCGGTCCAGCCGCGGCCGCGGGCGGCCGCGAACCGCGCCCACATCCGCTCCCACAGGTGTTCGCTCTCGACCAGGACCCCGTCCATGTCGAACACGACGGCGCGGTGCACCCCCGGCGAACCGTCGGGCTGCGTCATCGGCCTACCTCCCACCCGCTCAACGTTGACGTTCAAATTAACAGTGAGATAGTTAAATGTCACCAGCGCGGTGATATGAAGTGCTCCGTTCCGGCCCCGCCGCGCTCGGGCGCGCACCTCCAGGAGGCAAGATGTCGGCCATGGCGTCCGCACCGAAGAAGCAGTCCCCCCGGCTCCTGCGCCAGCAGCGGATCATCGACCACGTCGTGCAGGGCGGCTTCGCCAGCGCAGCGGAACTCGCCACGCTCACCGGCGTCAGCCTCATGACGGTGCACCGCGACATCGACGACCTCGCCGGGCGCGGACTGCTGCGCAAGTTCCACGGCGGCGTCTCCGCACAACCGTCCACAGTGTTCGAGAGCAGCTCCGACTTCCGGCTGCACACCCACACCCGGGAGAAGGAGGCGCTGGCCGCCGCCGCGCTGCCGCTGATCAGCCCCGGCATGTCGGTGCTGCTCGACGACTCGACCACCGCGCTCGCCCTCGCCCGGCTGCTGCCCGACGTCGGACCGCTGACCGTGGTCAGCAACTACCGGCAGGTGCACGAGGTGCTGCGCGAGGCGCCGGACGTGCGGCTGATCAGCATCGGCGGCGAGTACTCCCGCACCCACGACTCCTACATCGGCCTGCCCTGCCAGGAGATGATCAGCGGGCTGTCGGTGGACCTGATGTTCCTGTCCACCTCGGCGATGAACGCGCAGATGACCTTCCACCAGGAGCAGGAGATCGTGCTGGTGAAGCGCGCGATGATCCGCTGCGCGACGACCCGGGTGCTCATGATGGACGCCAGCAAGGTCGGGCGCGCCGCGCTGCACCGGCTGGCCCCGGTCGCCGACTTCGACCACGCGCTGCTGGCCGGAGAGCTCGACGCCGCGCTCGTCGACTCCATGCGGGAGCACTCCGAGGTGCGGCTGGTCCCGGTCGGCTGACCACCCCGGCGGGCATCACACGCTCCCTGGTCGGTTTAACACCAGAGCTGATAACACCGGTGCTGCCGACCTGGGCTACACCGCGCCGCACTCCCCCGCCCGCGACCCGGCGACCGAGTTCGGCCGCCCCTCGTCCACCGGCGCCGACGCGTTCCCCCGGCACCGCACCCCGCCACCGAGCGACGGCCCCGCCACCACCGGCGCCGCGCCGTCGACCAGCACCACCGACGCGCCGGCCTCGGTCCCGTCCAGCCGCACCGGACCGGTCGCGCCGCGCACCCGCACCGAACCGCCGATCCGGCCGCCGGACACCCACACCGAACCCGGCGAGTCCGCCAGCACCGAACCCCCGACGGTCGAATCCAGCACCAGCAGCGAGGCCCCGGGCTCGACCCGCACCGAACCGCGCACCTCCGCGCCCCGCAGGCAGGTCACGCCCTCCGGCACCACCAGCTCGTCGTGCCGCCCCGTCACCGCGGAACCGCACGCCGCCACCGGCAGCACCACCTCCACCGGAGCACCGCCCTGGTGCACGTCCACCTGGCCCCCGCCGGAACGCGCCCGCTGGTAGGTCAGCCGCAGCGCCTCCACCCCGCGCGGCGTCCCGCGCAGCACCGCGCCGTCGGCGGCAGCCACCACCTCCAGCGCGCTGCCCGGATCCAGCCGCGGCAGCACCCGGTTCAGCGGATTCCCCAACGGCATCGGCGAACCCGACGCGGTGCCGACCCGCCAGCCGACCTCCCCCTCGCCGTCGCGCACCTCCACCACCGGCCGGTCCGCGCGCACCGCGTACGGCGCCACCCCGGACGGCACCGGCCGGTCCTCGGTGGTCCCGTCGATGCGCAGCTCGTCCCGGTCCGGGTCGATGCGCAGCCGCGAGGTGTAGAGCCTGCGGTCGACCTCCGCCGACGGCCGCCCGTGGTGCACGTAGTACAGCTCGGTCGAATCCGGCGACGCGATCACGCTGCCGTGCCCGGTCGAGTACAACCCCTGCCCCGCGTCCTGCGCGAGCACCGGGTTCGCCGGGCTCTTGCGCCACGGCCCCAGCGGATCGTCCGCCACCGCGTAACCGACCCCGTAGAACGAGTTCGCGAAGTTGTTCGCCGAGTACGTCAGGAAGTACCGCGCCCGACCGTCCCGGGCCGTCGCGCGCACCACCGTCGACCCCTCCGACCACCGCCGGTCCTTCTCCGCGCCACCGGTCTCCGCGTAGTCGTCTACGTGCGCGTTCTCCCACTGCTGCGGGTCGGAGGCGTAATCGATGATCGGGACGTAGCCGTCCTTGCGCACCCCCGGCGGATCGGCCGGATCCCGGTTGGCGTCGACGTGCTCCGGCGCGATCCGCGGCATCGTGGCTCCCGCCGGGTCGTCCCACCACTCCGAGGTCAGCTCCACCGCGAGGACGTTCGACTCCTCCACGTACTTGCCGAGGCCGTGGTCCCACACCCAGTTCCGGTAGGCGTTGCGGGAGAAGTACAGGACGATCCGCCCGTCGTCGAAGAACACGTTCGGATCGATGAACGGGATGTAGGTGCCCAGCGGCGCCGTCATCCCCTCCTCCAACGTCTCCGGCGGCTTCTTCTGCTCGGGGTCCATCAGCAGGTTCACGTCGTGGTAGTCCGGGTCGTACGGGTGGTAGTCGATCGGACCCGGTTCGATGTTGCGGAACGGCCCGGCGGGCGAATCCGACACCGCCACCCCGACCTTGCTCGGTTCCTCGAAGTCCGCGTACCCGAACTGCTCGGCGATCCCGTCCCGCAACCGCGCCGAGTAGAACAGGAAGTACCGGCCCGTCGCCGGGTTGTGGTAGACCTCCGGCGCCCAGAACCAGTCCCGGCCCCACTGCGTCCCGTCGCCCATGTCCAGCGCCCCGCCCGGAATCCGCTGCCACGTCACGAGATCCGGCGAGCGGTAGATCGCGAACGCGTACCCCGGGTCGGCGCCGTCGGTGGAGTAGGCGAAGTAGTCGCCGCTGCCCGGATCGCGCAGCACGAACGGATCGGCCGCAGGCAACGCCGCATCGTTGAAGTAGGTCGCGTCGCTCACCGGGCGCGGCTGGGCGACCGCGCCGTGCGCTGCCGACGCCAGCAGGATCGGCAACGCGAACAGGACCCCGCGCACTCGCGACCACCTGACCGACACTCGGTCCTCCTCGTCACGCACCGAACCCAGCCGGGCACCAGCGGTGACACTTCCCCTGATCAACACGAGTTGTCAAGGGCCGACACGCCCGCACCACCTGGCTGCCGAGCACGCCCCGAAAGCTGGCAAAGTGCAGGTATGCCCACCGTTCCCTCGTTCCCCCGCCACAGCGCGCGCACCCAGGGCTTCACCCTCGGCGTGCCGCGCACGTTCACCATCACCCCCGATGGCCGGACCGTGCTGTTCCTGCGTTCCGCCAGCGGAACCGACCGCAGCAACGCCCTGTGGCGCTGGGACGTCACGACCGGCGCCGAGACCCAGGTCGCCGACCCGGGCGCGCTGCTGGTCGACGACGAGGTCTCCGACGAGGAGCAGGCCCGGCGGGAGCGGTCCCGGGAACGCGCCACCGGCATCACCGGCTACGCCACCGACGCCACCGGCACCCACCTCGCGTTCACCCTCTCCGGCAAGCTCTTCCACGCCGACCTCGGCACCGGCGCCGTCCAGCAGCTGCCCGCGCGCGAACCCGCCGCCGACCCGCGACCCGACCCGCACGGGCGCTGGATCGCCTACCTCTCCGGCGGCGCGCTGCGGCTGATCGGTACCGACGGCAGCGGGGACCGGGCGCTCGCCGAACCCGGCAACGCCACCACCACCTGGGGCGCCGCCGAATTCATCGCCGCCGAGGAGATGGCCCGCTACCGCGGCTACTGGTGGTCGCCCGAAGGCACCGCCGTGCTCGCCGCCCACGTCGACGAAGAACCCGTTCAGCACTGGTACCTCGCCGACCCCGCCGACCCGGCGAGACCACCGCGCGAACTGCGCTACCCCGCCGCGGGCACCGCGAACGCCGAGGTCGGGCTCGCCGTGCTCGGCGTCGACACCGCACCCGTCGAAGTCCGGTGGGACCGCGGCAGCCACCCCTACCTGGTCACCGCGCACTGGACGCACCACGGTCCGCCGCTGATCGCGGTGCAGAGCCGGGACCAGCGCGAACAGCTGGTGCTCGCCGTCGACCCCGCCACCGGCGGCACCCGCGAAGTGCACCGCGACACCGACGAGCACTGGATCGAGATCAAGCCCGGCTGGCCCGCCTGGCACCCCGGCGGCGACCTGGTGCGCATCGGCGTCGACGGCGACAGCTACCGGCTGTTCGTCGGCGACGCCCCGTGGACCCCCGAGGGCCTGCAGGTGCGTTCCATCGTCGACATCGGCGAGGACGTGCTCATCACCGCCTCCGCCGACGACCCCGCCGAGATCCACCTCTACCGGTGCGACGCCGACGGCGCCGAACGCCTCAGCACCGAACCCGGCGTGCACGGCGCCACCCGCGCCGGCGGCACCCTGCTGCACGCGCACTCCGGACTCGACTCCCAGCACACCCGGTTCCAGGTCACCGACGGCCACCGCGCCCTCGGCGAGATCTCCTCCCACCCGGAGGACCCGTCGATCGTGCCGAACGTGCGGCTGCTGCGGCTCGGCGAACGCCGGTTGCGCACCGCGCTGCTGCTCCCCCGCGACCACACCCCCGACGACGGCCCGCTGCCGGTGCTGCTCGACCCCTACGGCGGCCCGCAGGCGCAGCGCGTCCTCGCCCGGCGCCAGGGCTTCCTCACCTCGCAGTGGTTCGCCGACCAGGGGTACGCGGTGGTCGTCGTCGACGGCCGCGGCATGACCGGCCGCGGCCCGTCCTGGGACCGCGCGATCAGCGGCGACCTCGCCGAGCCACCGCTGCAGGACCAGGTGGACGCGCTGCACGCGCTCGCCGAGCAGCACCCCGAGATCGACCTGGGCCGCGTCGCGATCCGCGGCTGGTCCTTCGGCGGCTACCTCGCCGCGCTCGCGGTGCTCCGCCGCCCCGACGTGTTCCACGCCGCCATCGCCGGCGCACCCGTCACCGACTGGCGGTTGTACGACACCCACTACACCGAGCGGTACCTCGGCGACCCGGCGCGCAACCCGGAGGCCTACGCGGCGAGCTCGCTCGCCGACGACGCCGCCGGCCTGCGCAGGCCCCTGCTGCTGCTGCACGGCACCGTCGACGACAACGTGTTCCCCGCGCACTCGCTGCGGCTGTCCGCGGCGCTGCAGGCAGCGGCCCGACCGCACACCATGCTGTCGCTGCCCGGCGTCAGCCACATGCCGACCGACGAGACCACCTCGGAGAACCTGCTGCTCATCCAGGTCGAATTCCTCCGCGCCGCTCTCGGCGGAGATCGCCGCGCCCAACCCTGACCCCGAACCGGTCGTCCGGAAAGGGCCTTCGCGGGCTGCCCCGCGAAGGCCCTTTTTGCGAACTCAACAATTCTTCCGCGTTGCCGCTTCCGGCTGCCGACGAATTGGTTTCCGTCGCGGATCCGGTTCTCGACCACCGCCGACGAACGGCACCATTTCACGCTTCATCAGAATGAGTGAACATGATCCTCCCCGATTATCGATGACTTCCGCTCCCGTTCCCTCCCCGGTTAGAGTCCCGGCCACGAATCGGGTCGCACTCCATCGCGACCACCGGCACCGCACTCCACCATTCGGCACCGCACGCCCGCCGGCCGTGCGCCGGGCCGAAGCGGAATCCGCGGCGAACTCCGACCCCGAGGGGATCCTCCCGTGCAGAACAACACGCACATCGCTTCCACCGACGAAGTGACGGAGGAGTGGCGGCAGCGGGCCCGCCGGGACGGGCTGGCCCGCGTCATGCGCGCCTCCCAGCCCGCCGAGCACAACGCGGACACGACGGAACGGACCCGGAAAGCGGTGGCGGAGGGCCTGCGGACCGCGGCCCGAGAGCTGAGCCGCCCGCTCGCCACCGCATTGGAGGTCGGCTGCGGCATCGGCCGCCTGACCCCGACGTTGGCCGCGCACGCGGACCACATCACCGCGCTCGACATGACCCCCGGAATGCTGGAGGCGGCACGCGAATCGTGCGCCGATCTGACCAACGTGGATTTCGAGCTGGCCCGGGCCGAGAACCTCCCGTGGAACGGCCGGAAGTTCGACGTCGCCGTTTCCGTGTGGGTTCTCATGCACGTGCTCGACGAAGAGGCGCTGGCCCGGATCTGCCGATCGATCTCGCGATCCTGCCACTACTTCGTGCTCGTGGAATACGCGGAGGCGGCGATCCCGGTCAGCGAATGGTCCCGACTGCGTTCCGCCGACGACTACCTCGCACTGATGCCGGGCGCACAGCTCGTCGAAACCCGGGAGCTGGATCACGGGGGCGACCGTTCCACCGCGGCGCTGATCCGGTTCCCCAGCGCGATCGAATCGCGAGCGCGCAAGAATTGAACGATCCCGGCACGACCAACCGGAACGCGACGAGCCGGACCCGCCCGGGCACATGATCACCGGCGCGTCCGCAGCGCTCCTCCCACGACGACGACCGCCCGCCGGCGGCCCCGCAACGGGCGGAACGACGCGGCACCACGAGCTCCGGACGTCGAACCGGAGCAGCTCACGCCGCCGGCGAGAGCGGAATCTCCGCCCGCAGTTCGAACCCCTCGTCCGAAGGCACCGCGTCCAGCGTGCCGCCCAGCATCCGCACCCGCTCCGACAACCCGGCCAGCCCCGAACCGCCGCACCCCACGTCCGGCGCGTCGCCCACCGCCCCCGCGCGAGCGCCCAGCACCCCCGCGCGAGCCCCCAGCACCGGAGCACCGTTGCGCACCACGACCCGCAGCAGCTCGTCGTCCCCGGTCAGCTCCACCACGACCGCCGCGCCCGGCGCGTGCTTCGAGACGTTCGTCAGCGCCTCCTGCACCACCCGGTACACGGCCCGGCTCGCCCCGGGCGACAACTGCACCGCCTGCGAGCACTCATCGCTGAGCGTCACCCGGATCCCCGACCGCCGGGCCCGCGCCACCAGCTCCGGAATGGCCCGCGCGCTCGTCGAGTCCCGCTGATCGGCCGCCAGGCCCAGCGTCGAACGCATCTCGCCCAACGCCTCCTTCGCCAGCTCCCGCACCCGGGTCGCCGAGGCGCGAACCTCGGCCTGCTCGCTGCTCGCGTGCAGCGCCGCCGCCTCCACCGCGATCAACGTGACGTGGTGCCCGACCGCATCGTGGATCTCGCGGGCGATCCGGGACCGCTCCTCCGCGCGCGCAGCACCCTCCTTCGCGAGCAGCTCCGACTCGGTCGCCGCCCGCAACCGGTCCAGGCTCGCCGTCAACTGCGCCCGCGTCGCCAGCAGCGTGCCCATCGCCGTCGGCACGCCCGCGCAGACCAGCGCCGTCACCGCCGCCATCGTCAGGCTCGCCGCGGACAACAGCCGCCACTGCTGGACCGCCACCGGCAGGAACGCGGACGACGCCGCCAGCAGCGCCCAGCAGAGCAGCCACCACGTGTTCGACCACGCCCGGCCCAACCGGAACAGCGCCACGCACGTCGGCGCCCACGCGAGCCCACCGACCAACCCGGGCAGGCACAGCAGCAACGACAACAGCGGACACCGGTGCCGCAGCACCAGACCGGCGCACGCGACCAGCGCCGCGGGCAGGGCCCACGCCTGGTCGGTCTCCGACAGCAGCACCACCACCACCGGCACCAGCACCGCGAGCACGTCCAGCAGCAGGCGCTCGCGACCGAACCCGGCCGGCCCGCTCAACGCAGCTCGCCCTCACCCGTCCCCGCGACGCGCTGCGCGATCAACGCCGCCTGCACCCGGTTCTCCGCACCCAGCTTGCTCAACACCGTCGAGACGTAGCTCTTCACCGTCGCCTCGGTCAACCCCAGCCGGTCACCGATGTGCGCGTTGGACCGACCGGCGCCGAGCAGCTCCAGCACCTGCCGCTCCCGCGCGGACAGGCTTCGCACCAACCGCACCTCGTGCGTCGAATCGCCCATCGAGCGGAACCGCGGCAGCAACCGCACCACGATCCGCGGATCCAGCACCGCACCACCCGCGGCCAGGTCCTGCACCGCCCGCACCAGCGCGCCCGGTTCCGCGTCCTTGAGCAGGAACCCGTGCGCCCCCAGGCGCAACGCCTCCGACACGTAGTCGTCCAGGTCGAAGGTGGTCAACATCGCACACACCGGAGGACGGGGCAGGCCACGCAGCTCCCGCAACGCCGCCAGCCCGTCCTTGCCCGGCATCTGCACGTCGATCAGCGCCACGTCCGGCTGGTGCGTGCGCACCACCGACAGCAGCTCCTCACCGGTACCGGCCTCGGCGACGACCCGGATCAGGCCGTCGTGCTCCAGCAGGACCCGCAGGCCGCGCCGCAGCATCACCTCGTCATCGGCCAAGACCAAGCGGATCGGCCGCACCGCGGAACCTTCCGCAGCGGAGTCAGCACGCACCCTGGGTCACCTCCCCCTGTACAAAGGGCCGACCGAAGGTTATCGGCAAGGCAATCTTGGTCTGCGTGCAGTACCCGGCCGTTGGTCCGATCAGCCGCGTGCCTTGCGCCCGTCCTTGCGCTCGCGCACCCGCACCGAGATCCGGACGGGACTGCCGGTGAACCCGAACTCCTCGCGGAACCTGCGCTCCACGAACCGGCGGTAACCGGCCTCCAGGAAGCCGGTGGTGAACAGCACCAGTGTCGGCGGGCGCGGGTGCGCCTGCGTCGCGAACAGGATCTTCGGCTGCTTGCCACCGCGCACCGGCGGCGGGCTCGCCGCCACCAGGTCCGACAGCCACGAGTTGAGCCGCCCGGTCGGGATCCGGGTGTCCCAGGACTCCAGCGCCGTGCGCAGCGCCGGCGCCAGCTTCGCCACCGAACGCCCCGTCTCCGCCGAGACGTTCACGCGCTCCGCCCAGCGGGCGCGCACCATCTCGCGGTCCAGCTCCTTGTCCAGCCGATGCCTGCGGTCCTCGTCGACCAGGTCCCACTTGTTGCACACCAGCACCAGCGCCCGGCCTGCCTCGATGACCATGCCGATCACCCGCAGGTCCTGCTCGGTCAGCGGCTCCGAGGCGTCGATCAGCACGACCGCCACCTCCGCCGCCTCGATCGCGGCCTTGGTGCGCAGCGACGCGTAGTACTCGGTGCCGCTGGCGGTGCGGACCCGCTTGCGCAGCCCGGCGGTATCGACGAACCGCCACACCTCGCCGTCCAGCTGCACCAGCGAGTCCACCGGGTCCACCGTGGTGCCCGCGACGTCGTCGACGACCGCGCGCTGCTCACCGGTGAGCCGGTTCAGCAGGCTCGACTTGCCCACGTTCGGCTTGCCCACCAGCGCGACCCGGCGCGGACCACCGCTGGCGCCGAACTGCTCGTGCGGCACCTCCGGGAACACGTCCAGGATCGCGTCCAGCAGGTCACCGGAACCGCGCCCGTGCAACCCGCTGATCGGCCGCGGCTCACCCAGGCCCAGCGACCACAGCGCCGCGGCGTCCGCCGCGGTCCGCTCGTCGTCGACCTTGTTCGCCGCCACCAGCACCGGACGCTTCGAGCGGCGCAGCACCCGCGCCACCGCCTCCTCCGTCGCGGTCGCCCCGACCTGGGCGTCCACCACGAGCAGCACCGCGTCCGCCGTGGACATCGCCATCTCGGCCTGCTGGGCCACTGCGGCTTGCAAGCCCTTCGCGCCCGGCTCCCAGCCACCCGTGTCGACCACGGTGAAGCGCCTGCCGTTCCACAACGCGTCGTAGGCCACCCGGTCCCTGGTCACGCCCGGCTTGTCCTGCACCACCGCCTCGCGGCGCCCCAGCAACCGGTTCACCAGCGTCGACTTGCCCACGTTGGGCCTGCCGACCACCGCCAGCACCGGCTGCGGACCACCTTCGGCGTCCTCCTCGGCGCCTTCGACACCGTCGAACTCGGCCCACTCGGCCTCGTCCGACCACGTCCCGTCCAGGCCGCCGTCGAGCGGCGCACCCACGTCTTCCGGGCCGCCCACCGACTCTTCGGTCACGCTTGTTTCCCTCTCGCATCGTCGCTTTCGGAGGTCCCGGCGATCAGCCCGTCCAATTCGGCGATCAGCCCGACCAGTTCGTCGCGGACCTGCTCGGTCGCAGCCGTCAACCCGGCGCGCCCCTTGGCGACCGGCAACGTCACCGGCTCGCCGAACAGCACATCCACCCTGGGCAGCAGCCTACGGCCCCGTCCCTCCGGACGGCGCGTGCCCCGGCAGGCCACCGGCAGCATCCGCGCCCCGGAGGTCCGCGCCAGCCACGCCGCCCCGTGCTCGGCGTTGGCCACGTCGCCACCGCCGCTGCGGGTCCCCTCCGGGAACACCGCGACGAGCCCGCCCGCGCGCAGCACCCGCACCGCCGCCAGCAGCGGGGTGCGGTCCGGTTCTCCGCGGCGCACCGGGATCTGCCCGATGCGGCGGAGGAACCAGCCCAGCGGGCCCTTGAACATCTCGTGCTTGACCAGGAACACCGCTTCGCGCGGCAGCATTCCGAACAGCAGCGGACCGTCGATCAGCGAGCTGTGGTTCGCCACCAGCACCAGCGGCCCCGTCCGCGGCACCCGGTCCAGGTGGTGGACGTGCGTGCGGTACGGCAACCGCACGAAGGTCCGGCCGATCCATCGCCCGAACCGGTGCATGCGACGCGACGCGCCTTCCGGCAGATCGCCTTCGCCGGGCTCGCTCATCGGATCGTCCCCACTCCGGCGAACAGCCCGCGGGCCTCCGCCAACCCCAGCAGCCGGTCCAGCACCCCGGCCACGTCCAGGTCCGTCGTGTCCAGCTCCACCGCGTCCTCGGCCATCCGCAGCGGCGACACCGCGCGCCCGGAGTCGAACGCGTCCCGCCGCTGCACGTCCGCGTGGGTGCGCTCCAGGTCGGCGAGCCGCCCGGCCGCCACGTCCTGGTCGCTGCGGCGGCGCGCCCGCGTCTGCGCGGACGCGGTGAGGTACACCTTCAGCCCCGCGTCCCGCGCGACCACCGTGCCGATGTCGCGGCCTTCCACGACCACGCCGCCCGGCGAGGCCAGCGCATCGGCGATGATCCGGCGCTGCTCGGCGACCAGCAGCTCGCGCACCCGCGCCACCGCCGACACCGCGGAGACCGCACCGGTGACCTCCGGCCCCCGGATCTCCAGCGCCACGTCCTCCCCGGCCATCGAGACCGCCGGGTCCCGGGGGTCGGAGCCCATCTCGGGCAGCGAGGCCGCCGCGACCTCCGCCACCGCGTCCGCGTTCGCGACCGGGACCCCGGCGCGCAGCACGGCGAGCGTCACCGCCCGGTACATCGCGCCCGTGTCGAGGTACGACGCCGACAGCGCCGCGGCCAGCTTCCGGGCCACCGTGGATTTCCCAGTGCCCGAGGGACCGTCGAGGGCCACCACCCCACGAAGCTCGGCGTGTGCCACGTCGAGTCTCCTCCTTCATCACCGCCGGCCGAGGAAACGCCGGACCAACAGCCCATTGTGCCCGCTGGTCCGAGCGGTTCCCCACTCGCGTCCGGATCCGGCGCGCGCCGCCCCCACCACCCGTTCGCGCTGCCCGTTCCGCCCCGGTTCCGCGCGGGGCACGCACGTGCGCGCGGGTTCCTGTACTAGGATCGAACACGTGGACGTCACAGTGACCCCGCTTCCGGGACTCGGGACCCAGCAGGACTTCGTTACTCGTTCCGGGCACAGGATCGGTGTGATCACGTATCGCGACGGACGCTTCGAGCTGATCGTCTCCGGTCACGACGACCCGGACAAGGTAGCCGCCTCGGCAGGTCTGACCGCCGAGGAGACCAACACCCTCGCCAACTTGCTCGGCGCCCCCCAGCTGGTGGCCCGCCTGAGCGAGCAGCAGCGCGAGGTGGCCGGGATCAACACCTGGCAGCTCCCTGTCGATCAAGGCTCTCCCTACGACGGGCGCACTCTCGGCGAGACCGAGATGCGCACCCGCACCTCGGCGTCGATCGTCGCCGTGGTGCGCGGCGGAACCGTGCACCCGTCACCGCGTCCCGATTTCGAATTCAGTGCCGGCGACCTCGTGGTCGTGGTCGGCACCGCCGACGGCCTGCGGGCCGCAGGCGAGATCCTCGAACGCGGCTAGGCGCTCCGCGCCGAACGCCGCGAGGTGATGGTCGTCCGCACCGCCCGGGAGCACCGCGCTCTCGGGCGGGAACCCCGTGCGCTCTGGGCACGGGACAACTGAACAGGTACTCGGACAGGGCGAGAGGAAACACTGGTGCACGACACGGCGATCTCCCTCATCGAACTGGGAGCGGTGTTCTTCGGTCTCGGAGTTCTCGGCCGCCTCGCCTGGAAGATCGGCATCTCACCGATCCCGCTTTACCTCATCGGCGGAATCGCTTTCGGAACCGGCGGCTTAATACCGCTGCACGGTATCGAGCCGTTCACGCATCTAGCCTCCGAAATAGGCGTGGTGCTGCTCTTGCTCCTACTCGGGCTGGAGTACTCGGCTGGCGAACTCGTCACGGGGCTCCGGCGTTCCTGGCTGGCAGGTCTGGTGGACCTGGTGCTCAACGCGGCCCCCGGCGCGATCGTCGCGCTGCTGCTGGGGTGGGGCCCGATCGGCGCGCTGACGATGGCAGGCGTCACCTACATCTCCTCCTCCGGCATCATCGCGAAGGTCCTCGGTGACCTGGGCAGGCTCGGCAACCGCGAAACACCGGTGGTGCTGTCGATCCTGGTCTTCGAAGACCTGGCGATGGCGCTGTACTTGCCGATCCTCACCGCGGTGCTCGGCGGGGTGAGCCTGCTGGGCGGGTTGACCGCCGTCGGCGTCTCGCTGATCGTCATCTCGGTCGTGCTGGTGGTGGCGCTGAAGTTCGGGCGCTACGTCTCGGCGCTGATCGACAGCCCCGACCCCGAGGTGTTCCTGCTGCGGCTGCTGGGTTCGGCCCTGCTGGTCGCCGGGATCGCCTCGGAGCTGCAGGTTTCGGCGGCGGTGGGATCGTTCCTGCTGGGCATCGCGATCTCCGGTTCCACGGCGCAGAACGCGACGCGGATGCTGGAGCCGCTGCGCGACCTGTTCGCCGCGGTGTTCTTCGTGGTGTTCGGCTTGAACACGGATCCTTCGAAGATCCCGCCGGTGCTGGGCTTCGCGCTGCTGCTGGCGGTGGTCACCGCGATCACGAAGATCGGCACGGGCTGGTTCGCCGCCCATTCCCAGGGAATCGGCAAGATGGGCCGGGCGCGCGCCGGTGCGGCGCTGGTGGCCCGTGGTGAGTTCTCCATCGTCATCGCCGGCCTCGCGGTCGCCTCGGGCGCCGTCTCGGGCGAGCTGGCCGCGCTGGCCACCGCTTACGTGCTGCTGATGGCGATCCTCGGGCCGGTCGCGGCGCGCGTGGTGGAGCCGGTGGCGCGCAGGCTGGTCTCGCGGAAGCAGGCCGCGAAGGCGTGAACCCGCGGCACGACGAGGATCTTCCACCTACCCGCTGAGGTCTTCCCGCGCGGCCGAGCGCCGCCGGACCGGTCCAGGCCGGGGACGCCGGACGACCACCAGGTCGCCGCGCCTCCCCGGCCTGCTTCGTTTCCGGGTCTCCGGCGGATTGATTTCACCCGACACTGAGACGATCGCAGATTCCGAACGCGTCAGGCGAAGAAGAACCCGCCTCGCCGAGCGGGGCGGGTCCTCCGGGAAGATCACATGCCGACGGCCCGGTAGAGCGCGCCGACCTCCTTGCGGTCCAGCTTGCGGATCGCGCCGGGACGCTCGTTGCCCAGCCGGACCTCGTCGATCGCGGTGCGCACCAGCCGCTTCACCGGGTGGCCCACGTGCTCCAGCACCCGGCGGACGACGTGCTTGCGGCCCTCGTGCAGCACGACCTCGACCAGCGCGCGCCCCTCGTTCACGTCGACCAGCCGGAACTTGTCCAGCTTCACCGGACCGTCGTCCAGGGTGACCCCGGCGCGCAACCGCTTGCCCAGGTCCTTCGCGATCGGCCCCGGCACCTCGGCCAGGTAGGTCTTGAGGACCTGGTACGACGGGTGCATCAACCGGTGCGCCAGCTCACCGTCGTTCGTGATCAGCAGCAGGCCTTCGGTGTCCACGTCCAGCCGCCCCACGTGGAACAGCTTGCCGTCCCGCTCCCGCAGGTAGTCGCCGATGCACGGCCGCCCCTGGTCGTCGGACATCGAGCAGAGGATGCCCTTGGGCTTGTTCAGCAGCAGGTGCTGCACGTCCTCGTTCACGACGACCCGGGTGCCGTCCACGTGGATCACCGAGTTCTCCGGGTCCACCCGCCTGCCGAGCTCGGTGACGACCTCGCCGTCCACCTCGATGCGGCCCTCGGTGATCATCCCCTCGGCGGCGCGGCGCGAAGCCACCCCCGCTCGGGACAGCACCTTCTGCAGGCGGATTCCCTCCGGCTGCGCATCCGCGGCGGAGGAAGAAGCCGGGGCACGGTGTTCAGACATCGTCGATCGTATCCACTTCAGGCAGCAGGGGAGCCAGCGGCGGAAGGTCCTTCAGCGACGACAGGCCGAGCCGTTCCAGGAACAGCTCCGTCGTGCAGTACAGGAACCCGCCGGTCTCCGGGTCGGTACCGGCCTCCTCGACAAGGCCGCGCCCCACCAGGGTACGGATGACGCCATCGACGTTGACACCGCGTACCGCCGCCACCCGCGCCCGGGTCACCGGCTGCCGGTAGGAGATGACCGCGAGCGTCTCCAACGCGGCCCTGGTCAGCTTCGCGCGCTGCCCGTCGAGCAGGTAGCGCTCCACGTACGGCGCGTAGGTCTCCCTGGTGTAGAACCGCCATCCCTCGCCGACCCGGCGCAGGTCGATGCCCCGCCCGGCCTCCTCGTAGCCGCTGGCCAGCCGCTGCAGCGCGGTGCGGATGCGGGCGACGGGCTGGTCCAGGGTGTCGGCCAGCAACGCCTCCCCCGCCGGGACGTCGACCACCAGCAGCAGGGCCTCCAGCGCGGAGTCGAGGGCGTCGTCCTCGGTCAGGTCCGGCGGGGTGCGGGACACCGCGACGGCCGCGTCGGACCGGGCCGGGGCGTCGTCCTCGGGTTCGGAGCCCGCGGGGCGCCCGTCCTCGGCCTGGCCGGTTCCGGGCGCTAGCTCGGCCGGGTCTGCCGCCGGGCCGTCGGCTCCGGTGGGCGGGGTGTCGATGGCGTCGGTTCCGGACTGCTCGTCGGCGGACGACTCTCCCGTCGCGGACTCGTCGGCGGTGGTCGGCTCGGCGTCGTCCGGCTCGGCAGTGCCCGTCCCGGCGTCGTCCGGCTCGGCGGCTGCCGGCTCAGCCGTGTCCAATCCGGCGTCGTCCGACTCGGCAGCCCCCGGCTCAGCAGCCCTCGATCCGGCAGCCCTCGGTCCAGCAGTGCCCGGCTCGGCGTCGTCGGTGTCGGCGGCCGGTTCCGCGCCCGGCTCGGCGGCGGAGATCTCGTCCGCAGCGGACTCGGCACCGGCGGGCTCGGCCGCGAGGAGCTCGTCGCCGACGGGTTCACCGTCGATGGGCGAGCCGCCGACGGACGTGCCCGCGTCCGGTTCACCGCTCACCACGCGGGATCCGGTCGACGGCTCGGCACCGGCCCGGCCGTCACCCGGCTCGGCGGGCCGAGCCCGTCCCCCCGGCACGGTCTCCGGCGCCACCGCCGCATCCGCGGCCTGCTCGGCCTCGTCCGCACCGGAAGCTTCGTCGTGCACTGCGCTCACCCGTATTCCTCTTCGTTCGCGCTGCGCCGGTCGGCCTCGGCCGCCAGCCGCGCGTCCTCCAAGCTGCCGCCGACCCAGCGCACCACCAGGTCGCCCAGCGGATCCTCCTGCTCGAACGCCAGCACCTTCTCCCGGAACAGCTCCAGCAGCGCCAGGAAGCGGGCGACGATCTCCACCGTGTGCTCGCAGTCCGCGACCAGCGCCGAGAAGTCCGCCGCGCCCCACTCGGCCAGCCGCACCCGCAGCAGCGCGGCGTGCTCGCGCACCGACACCTGGTGCTGGTGGATGTGGTCCAGCGACACCGACGGCGGCGGCTTCGGCCGGAACACCGCGGCCGCGATCTCCGCGAGCCGCTGCGGTCCGACCCCGATCATCACCTCGGGCAGCAGGTTCTCGTAGCGCGGCTCCACCGCCACCGACCGCGGGTAGCGGCGCAGCGCCCCCGCTTCCAGCTCGCTGAACAGCGCCGCGACCTGCTTGTACGCGCGGTACTGCAGCAACCGCGCGAACAGCAGGTCCCGCGCCTCCAGCAGCGCCAGGTCGTCCTCGTCCTCCACGTCGGCGGCGGGCAGCAACCGGGCCGCCTTCAGATCCAGCAGCGTCGCGGCCACGACCAGGAACTCGGTCGTCTCGTCGAGGTTCCAGTGCTCGCCCAACGCCTTGGTGTAGGCGATGAACTCGTCGGTGACCTTGTGCAGCGCCACCTCGGTGACGTCCAGCTGGTGCTGCGAGATCAACTGCAGCAAGAGGTCGAACGGGCCCTCGAAGTTGTCCAGCCGCACCGTGAACCGCCCGGTCGAGGTGGTTTCCTCGGCGGCGGCCACGCCCGGAGCCTCGGCGTCGGCCTCGTCCTGCACCTCAACAGCATCGACCCCGCCGGGAACGGAGTCGGTCACTCGCCGGGCTCCCGCCGCAATTCGCGCACCAGCACCGAATCCGCACCCCGCGCCTCAAGATCAGCGAGCAGCATCGCCACCCCTTCACGCACGACCCTGCCGCGATCCACCGCGATGCCGTGCTCAGCGCGCAGCGCGAGCCGGGCCTGTTCCAACGCCAGCAACTCCTCATCGGAGACGTACACGGTGATTTTCGCATCGTGCTTGCGGCGCCCCGACCCCGACCTGCCCCGCGATCCGCCGGAGCCCGGCTCGGCCGCACGCGCACCGGCGCCGGGGGCGGGCTCGACCCGGGGCTCGGCAGGTGGTTCCGGCGGTTCGGAGGCGCGCGCCGTGGTCCGGAACAGCTCGGACGCACCGGGCAGCTCGGCACGACGCCTCACGCGCCCTCCCCGACAGCGGATCGCACGGGAACCGTCACCGCGCGATCACCTCGCGCGCCAGCGAGCGGTAGGCCTGCGCGCCTGCGGAACGCGGCGCCCAGCGGGTGATCGGCTCCCCGGCGACCGTCGTCTCCGGGAAGCGCACCGTCCGGTTGATCACGCTGTCGAAGACGACGTCGCCGAACGCCTCCACCACGCGCGCCATCACCTCGCGGGAGTGCAACGTCCGCGGGTCGAACATGGTCGCCAGGATGCCGCTGATCTCCAGCTTCGGGTTCAGCCGCTCCTGCACCTTCTCGATCGTGTCGATCAGCAGGGCCACCCCGCGCAGGCTGAAGAACTCGCACTCCAACGGGATGATCACGCCGTCCGCGGCGGCGAGCGCGTTCACCGTCAGCAGGCCCAACGACGGCTGGCAGTCCACCAGGATGAAGTCGTACTCCTTCATCGCCGGGAACAGCACGCGCTGCAGGGTCTGCTCGCGGCCCACCTCCGCGACCAGCTGCACCTCGGCGGCCGACAGGTCGATGTTGCTCGGCAGCAGGTCCATGCCCTCGACGGTCGTGGACATCACCACGTCCCGGATGTCGACGGACCGCTCCATGATCACGTTGTAGATCGTCTGGTCCAGCTGGTGCGGCTGCACCCCCAGGCCGACCGAGAGCGCACCCTGCGGATCGAAGTCCACCAGCAGCACCCGGCGCCCGTACTCGGCGAGCGCGGCACCCAGGTTGATCGTCGACGTCGTCTTGCCGACGCCGCCCTTCTGGTTGCACATGGCCAGTACCGAGGCCGGGCCGTGCCGGTCCAGCAGCGGCGGTTCCGGGACATGCCTGCGCGGGCGGCCGGTCGGGCCGATGTTCGCGTCCGGCGACAACTCGGCCTCACCGCCCGAAGCCGAGGGCTTGTGCGGGGCGATGCTCAGGTCGACCGCGCCCCGGGACCGCCCTTCGGCGGAGGGCTGCGGTGTCGACATGGCGCTAGGACTCCTTGTCTGCCGGCGACGATCATACCGATCGAGCGCAGCCTAAGTGGCATTCGCGACCAGCGGCAACGCGCCTCGCCGAGCACCGGCGAAATGCGTCCCACCCCACTCCATCGGGTTCACGGGTCCCGCCGCAACGCCCTCGGATGGGCGGTCGCGTACACCTCGCGCAACGTGTTCACCGTGACCAGCGTGTACACCTGCGTGGTCGTCACCGAGGCGTGCCCGAGCAATTCCTGCACCACTCGCACGTCCGCTCCGCCTTCCAGCAGATGGGTGGCGAACGAATGCCGCAGCACGTGCGGCGACACCGCGCTGCTGATCCCCGCCCGGTCGGCGGCGGACTTCAACGCGTTCCACGCGCTCTGCCGGGACAACCTGCCGCCGTGCGAATTCAGGAAGACCGCCGCGTCGCCCTTGCCGCGGGCGGCCAGCACCGGCCGCGCCCGCACCAGGTAGGCATCCAGCGCCTCCAACGCGGGACGCCCGATCGGGACCAGCCGTTGCCGGCCGCCCTTGCCGTTGAGCAGCACCGTGCGCTCCGCCGAGTTCACGTCGTCGACGTCCAGCCCCACCGCCTCCGAGATCCGAGCTCCCGAGGAGTACAGCAGTTCCAGCAGCGCCCGGTCCCGCAGTCCGCGCACGTCCCGGCTGTTCGCCCCGTCCAGCAACCGCAGCACGTCGGCCACCGGCAACGCCTTCGGCAACCGGCGGGCCGGGCTCGGCGGCGACACCTCGCGCGCGACGTCCGCGTCCACCCACCCCTCGGCGTGGGCGAACCGGTGCAGGCCGCGCACCGCGACCAGCGCCCGCGCCGCCGAGGAGGGCGCGAGCGGCGGGTGCTCGTCCGTGCCCTCGCGCAATTCCGCGGCGAACTCCGCCAGGTGCAACGCGGTCACCTCGCGCAACACGCGCACTCCCGAACCGGCCAAGTGCCCGCCGTAGCGGCGCAGATCTCGCGAATACGAATCCAAGGTGCTGCGGGCGCTGCCCCGCTCCACCGCCAAGTGGTCCAGGAAACCGGAGCAGGCGGTGCGCAATCCCTCGGGAAGGTCCTCGAAGGCTTTCACGGGCCGAACTCCTCTGCGCGAAACGAACAGGTCGCAGCGTAAGCCGCCGCACCGCCGGAACTCCGGCCACCCGCCATGGTGCCGAAGGACTCCCGACCGCGAGCAGTGCGTATCCCGCAACGAGAGAACGGAGCAAGCGCGATTAGCCCGAAAGCATGCCGAGCCTCTCCGAATCGCCATTCCGAGCGGCCCGGTTCGACTAGCCTGATCACCGTGACTTCCCCGTACGATCCCGGCCGGATGCGCATCGGCGACCACGAGCGGGCGCAGGCCATCGAAGCGCTCGGCGAGCACTACTCCCTGAGCAGGCTGAGCCTCGGCGAGTACGAGGAACGCGTCGACCAGGCGACCCGCGCGGTCACCGGCGACGACCTGGTGGCCCTGTTCACCGACCTGCCCGCGCCCCGCCCCGCCGGAGGCGCGGCCCCCTACCCGGCGGCACCTCCCCAACCCGGGCCGAGCTGGGGCCAGGGCGCCCCGATGCCGTACGGCATGCCGCGGAACCCGTACGAGGACGTCGCGCTGTCCGACAAGTCCAAGCTCGGGGCGGGGTTGTTGCAGATCCTGCTGCCGTTCGGGGTCGGGCGGTTCTACACCGGGCACACCGGGATCGCGGTCGCGCAGCTGCTGCTGTTCACCCTCGGCGGATTGATCTTCTGCGGGTTGGGCACCATCGCTTCCATCATCTGGTGCGTGATCGACGGGATCGTCATCCTCAGCACGGAGAGCACCGACTCGAACGGGCGCGTGCTGCGGTCCTGAGCCGGTCGTGCTCGGGCGGTGCGGCTGGTGCCGCGCGGGAGCGTTCGGACCGGCATCCGATCGGCGGCGAACCGCACGGGTCGATCCGCCGGCGTAGAGCTCCGGTCCGCGTCTGAACGCCCGGATGGAGCCGATGTCCGGAGAAAGCCGGGTGATCGGATCGGGAGGCGGGGTCGGCCGTATCGGGGTCCGGCCGCCGGATCGGGCCGTGCCGGCGGACTGGGCGGGATCACCGGGCCGAGCCGGACAACCGGGCCGAGCCGGACCACCGGGCCGAGCCGGACCACCAGATCGAGCCGGACCACCGGATCGGGCCGGCCGCCGGGCGGGGGTGGGTGTCCGGGCGAGCGGACCTCGACATGGATCGGGCGATTGAATCGAGGCTGGGCGTCGGGATGGCGTCGCTCGCCGGGTGCGGCTGCCGCACGGACAGCTGCAAGATCAACTCGAAGCGACAGGTGACATGTCGTCCCTGCTGCCGAGTCCCCCCGGTCCCGGTCGTCGGAGTTTCCCGCGGTCCCGGGCCTGCGAGTGGAATCGAGTTCAGCGCGGCGCCGGGCCCGCCGCTCCGGTGGCGGAGCGTCCACGCGCACCCGCCCCGGTCACCTCCGCCGGAACCGACCGCGCACAGCCGAACGCCCCACTCGATCGACCGATCGAGTGGGGCGCTGCACATCAGCTCTGCGCGGGACGGCTTCCCATCAGCCGGGCAACCGCTCGGCCAACCGGTGCGGGCGGTCGAGCCACTCCGCCGACGCGGATCGCGGCTCGGCACGACCGGACCGGACCGCGGCCGCCGCCAGCAGTCCGGACACCGCGGGAGCGTTCACGATCTCCCCGGCGAACACCATCCGCAGCGCCTCGTCGAAGGGGACGCAGCGCACCACCAGGTCCGCTTCCTCGTCACCGGCGGCAGGCGGCCTGCCCACCTCGGTCAGGGAGCGGGCCAGGAACACCCGCTCGCTCTGGTCGGTGAAGCCCGGGGACGAAGCGATGTCCACCAGCACCGACCAGTCCTCGGCGGCGAGTCCGACCTCTTCGGCGAGTTCCCGCGGCGCGGGGCGCAGCGGGTCCTCCCCCGCGACGTCGAGCAACCCGGCGGGCAGCTCCCAGAGCCGCCGCCCCACCGGGTACCGGTACTGGTGGATCAGCACGACCCGGTCGTCCGCGTCGAGCGCGACGATCGACACCGCACCGAGGTGCTCGACGACCTCGCGCCGCGCCTGGCCACCGCCCGGCATCGCGACCTCGTCGGCCCGCAACGCGAGGATCTTGCCCACGTACACGTCCTGGGACGCGACGGTGGCGAACTCGTGCGTGCCGTCGGTCCGCTGGACGTCGCCACCACCACTACCCGTGCCGTTCGTATTCGCTGCGCTCACGGCGTCACCCTACGGGCCGGATCAGACCCCGGCTTCCACGTTGTCCGACAGCTCGACCGGAAGCCGCTCCGCCGCGCGGTAGTCGACGGCGGCCCGGACGAAGGCGGCGAACAGCGGGTGCGGGCGGGTCGGCCTGCTCTTGAGCTCCGGGTGCGCCTGCGTGCCGACGAAGAACGGGTGCTGCTCGCGCGGCAGCTCCACGAACTCCACCAGGCGGTCGTCGGGCGAGGTGCCCGAGAACACCAGGCCGGCTTTGGTCAGCCGGTCGCGGTAGGCGTTGTTCACCTCGTAGCGGTGCCGGTGCCGCTCGGCGATCTCGGTCTCGCCGTACGCCTCGGCGACCACGGACCCCTCCAGCAGCTTCGCCGGGTAGGAACCGAGCCGCATCGTGCCGCCCATGTCCCGGTCCCCGGAGAGCACGTCCCGCTGATCGGCCATCGTGCTGATCACCGGGTGCTGGCAGGGCTCCTCGAACTCGGCGGAGTTCGCCCGCTTCAGGTCGGCCAGCGAGCGGGCCGCCTCGATCACCATGCACTGCAGGCCGAGGCACAGGCCGAGGGTGGGGATGCCGTGCGTGCGGGCGTAGCGGATCGCCCCCAGCTTCCCCTCGATCCCGCGCACGCCGAAGCCGCCGGGGATCAGCACGCCGTCCATGCCGGCCAGGGCGTGGGCCGCCCCCGCATCGGTGTCGCACTCGTCGGAGGGCACCCAGGCGATCTCGACCTTCGCGCGGTGCGCGAACCCGCCCGCGCGCAGCGCCTCGGTGACCGACAGGTACGCGTCCGGCAGGTCGACGTACTTGCCGACCAGCGCGATCCGCACCCGCTCGGTCGGCTTGTGCACGCGGTCGAGCAGGTCGCCCCACACCGTCCAGTCGACGTCCCGGAACGGCAGTCCGAGCCGCCGCACCAGGTACGCGTCCAGGCCCTCGCCGTGCAGCACCCGCGGGATGTCGTAGATCGACGGGGCGTCCGGGCAGGCGACGACGCCGTCGGAGTCCACGTCGCACATCAGCGCGATCTTGCGCTTGAGGTCCTCGGGGAGCTCGCGGTCGGCCCGGCAGACCAGCGCGTCGGGCTGGATGCCGATGTTGCGCAGCGCGGCCACCGAGTGCTGGGTCGGCTTCGTCTTGAGCTCGCCCGACGGCGCCAGGTACGGCACCAGCGACACGTGCAGGAAGAAGCAGTTGTCCCGGCCCACGTCGTGCCGCATCTGGCGGCACGCCTCCAGGAACGGGAGCGATTCGATGTCGCCGACCGTGCCACCGACCTCGGTGATCACGACGTCGGGCGTGCGCCCGTCCTCGTCCGGTTCGGCCATCGCGCGGATGCGGGCGATGATCTGGTCGGTGATGTGCGGAATGACCTGCACGGTGTCACCCAGGTACTCACCCCGGCGTTCCTTCGCGATGACCGCCGAGTAGACCTGCCCCGTGGTGACGTTCGCGTTCTTGGTGAGGTCCCGGTCCAGGAACCTCTCGTAGTGCCCGATGTCGAGGTCGGTTTCGGCCCCGTCCTCGGTGACGAACACCTCGCCGTGCTGGAACGGGTTCATCGTTCCGGGGTCGACGTTGAGGTAAGGATCGAGCTTCTGCATCGTCACCCGCAGTCCGCGGGAGGTCAGGAGTTCGCCGAGGCTCGACGCGGTCAGGCCTTTGCCGAGTGAGGAGGCGACACCTCCTGTGACGAACACGTGCTTGATCGTGCGTGTTTGCGGCACCAAGAAGGCTCCCCGTGGTCAAGCCGTCGCCGGGCTGAATGAATCTGCGCTGGCAGGACGGCTGAATCCGTCGCTCCCACGGGATTTCAGCCTAACGCACGATGAACCGCGGGTACACGGCGACCCGCATGGCCTCCACCACGGCGCAGAGCTCCAGGTCAACCGCCGTCGGGGGCACGGTCCGGACGACCGCCCCAATCACCGCACGCGCCCCGCGCGGTCACCCGGACATCGCGGGGCTCCCTTCCGCGCGGAGCCAGCGGACCGATTCCTCGGGTGGCAGCGCGGCCGCCGCCAAGCGCCGCAGCAGCTCGTGGTGCGCCCCCGCCGAAGCCGGGTCGTCGGCGAGCTCGGTGGCCCCGGCGGCGGAGGTCACCACCACCTCGGGCAGGTCGAGTTCGAAGGACAGCACCGAGAAGGGCGCCCCCGTCGCCAGCGCGCCGGCGCTGAACGGCAGCACCCGGACCGCCACCGTCGGCAGTTCCGCGAGCCCGCGCAGCGCGTCCAGCTGCCGCGCCAGCACCTCCGGGCCGCCCACCTCGCGGCGCAGGGCCGACTCGGCGAGGACCAGGTCCAGCGCCAGCGCGCCACGTTCGACCCGGCGCCGCCTGCGCCGCAGCACCTCCAGCGACCGCTCGGCCGCGTCCGACGAGCGTTCCGGAGCACGGGCGTCGTCGGCCGCTGCGGCGTACTCGTCCGTCCGCACCAGCTCGGGGAGCTCTTCGACGGCGAACGCCCGCACCACGACCGCCTCCGCCTCGAACCCGACGTGCCGGCGGACGTCCGGGGGCAGGACGTCCCGGTACGCCTCCCACCAACCGCGGCCTCGCGCGGAGTGCGCCAGCTCGACCAGCCGGTCCCGCCGGTCGGAGCCCGCGTGGCAGATGTCGGCGAGCGCGATGACCGCCTCCACCCCGACCTGCTGGCGGGCACCTTCGATCTTGCTCACCTTCGCCTGCGGCCAGCCCAGCCGCTGGGCCACGTCGGCGTGGGTCAGCCGCGCCGCGTGCCGCAGCTCCCGGAGCTCGCCCGCGAGCAGGTGCCGCCGGACCATGGGGCTCGGTTCGGTGCGCGGCTGCCGGTCGTCGAGCTGCCGGTCGTCGAGCTGGCGGCCGTCCTGCTGCCGGTCGTCCTGTTCCGGGCCGCCGGGCGCTCGCCCTGTCGAGCCGGGGTCCGCGGCGCTTCGCATCTCGTCCATGGATCCGATTCTGGCCGCGATCTTCGGCGCGGCACAGGAATGTCACTCCATCGAATTATCGCGGATCGAATAATTCTCGAACATCATCGATGGCATGGCTCTCCGAACCCGGCTCGGCACCGACCCGACCCGCCGCGTCCACCCCCGTCCCGAGGCGCGGCGCGGGTGCCCCCCCGTGCCGAGCCGCCCAGCCGGGCGGCGCCCCCGCGTCCGCGCCGCCCGGCGTGGCCATACCGCCGGGCCGGGCACCGCGCCGGTCAGTCGCGCACGCCGGGGACCGCTCCCTGCGCGCTGCTGGCCGTGCCGTAGTGCCCGGCCCGGTGGTCGAGCTGCTCGCGGAGCGCCAGCACCGCGGCCACCCGCCCCTGGGGGCTGTCCGCGTTGTCCACCGTGGACAACGCGGAGGACACCGCCCGGTCGGCGCGGGCGACGCCGACCGCCCCGTCGCCGTCGGCGGAACCGCGCGCACCCGCGAGCACCGCGCCGCCCCCGGAGCGGTCCAGCTGCGAGGCGAAGCGGGCCAGGAAGGCAGCCCGGTCGGCCGCACCGGGCTCTGCCCCGGAGCCCGCCTGATCGCCGCCGGTCATCACCAGCGCGAGCGGCGCGGCGCGCACCTCGCCCACCACCGTGGCGAAACCGCCCTCGGACAGGCCGGTCAGCGCCGCCGCGCGCTCCTCCGGCGAGACCTGCGGCGCACCGGCTCCTTGGTCGAGCAGGGTCAGCGGCCCCAGCAGCCCGCCGGTCAGCGTTCCGACGTCGGTGGCGGTGGGCAGCTGCACCCCCGCGGGGAGCAGCCGGGTGACCAGCTTCCGCGCCTGGTCGGCCCGATCCGGTTCGGCGATCGCCCGGTCCAGCTGCACCTCACCGGTCACCTCCGCGCCCGATTCCTCGATCAGCCGGCGCATTCCGGCGCGGTCCTGCTCGGAGACGTCCCAGGTGCTGAAGAGGACGACACCGCGATCGGCCAGGCTGCCGCGCACCGTCATCGGGGCCGTGGCCGCGCTGAACCGGTTGGCGCCGTCCAGCTCGTCCCGGAGCGCGGTGCGCTCCGCACCGAGCTCGTCGACCTGGTTGCTCAGCGAGTCGCGCTCCTCGCCGACATGCGAGAGCAACCGCTCGCTGAGCGAGGTCGAGCCGAGCACGATGCCGACCCCCAGGGCCAGCAGCACCGCGGCCAGGGAGATCACGTGTTGGCGCATCGAGATCATGCGAACCACTCCTGCAGCTGCCCGAACGCGGACCGGCCGAAGTCGGCGAGCACCGCGAGGAAGGACGTTCCGAACCCGGACACCGCCAACGCCACGCCGAGCACCAGCAGCGCGGCCACCAGCAGCAGGACCACCGCCCAGTTCGACCCGGCGTTGCGCTGCAGCGCGGTCACCGCGGCACCGTCGACGAGCCTGCTCCCCAGCCGCAGCCGGGTCAGGAACGTGGACGGGTTGGAGCCGGACCGGCCGCGGTCCAGGAACTCGTGCAAGGTCGCCTGGAAGCCCACGGTCACCACGAGGCGGGCGTTGTGAGCATCGGCGATCAGCAGCGCAAGGTCCTCCGGGTTCCCGGAGGCGGGGAAGGTCAGCGCACCGATGCCGAGGTCCTGGATGCGCGCGATCCCCGGTGCGTGCCCGTCCAGGTGCGCGGGCACCACGACCTCGGTGGCCCGCTTCAGCGTGTCCTTCTCGATGCCGTTCGGATCACCGACGATCACGTCCGGGCGGTACCCGGCCCGCAGCAGCGTGTCCGCACCTGCGTCCACCCCGATCAGGACCGGCCGGTAGTGCTTGATGTAGCGCTTGAGGCGCTTCAGGTCGTCGGCGTGCCCGTAACCGGGCACCAGGACCAGGACGTGGCGGTCCTCGATGGGCACGGTCACCGCGGGCACCCCGACGCCGTCGAGGATGAGCATCCGCTCGGTGCGCAGGAACTCGATGGTGTTCGCCGAGAACGCTTCGAGCTGCGAGGTCATCCCCGTCTTGGCCTCGATCAGCTGGTCCGCGATCGAATCGGCGTCCTGCTCCACACCGGACGCGATCTCGCGGCCGCCCGAGTAGATCGTGCCCTCGTGCAACCGCACCTTGGAACCGTCCTTGACCGCGCGCATCGCCTCCCGGCCGGCGCGGTCGATCAGGGTGACGCCGGCCGCGGACAGCACCTCGGGGCCCAGGTTGGGAAACCGCCCCGAGATCGACGGCGCGGCGTTGACCACCGCGATGACCCCTGCCGCCACCAGGACGTCCGCCGTCCGGCGGTCGAGGTCGACCTGGTCCAGCAGGACGATGTCACCGGGACCGAGCCGCGAGGGCAGCTCGCCGGTGCGGCGCGGGACCCGCGCCGTACCGGTCACTCCCGGCAGCTCCTCCTCCTGACGTGTGAGCAGACCACTGAGCTTCATACACCGATGGTGACAAATGGATCACCGCCCGGGAGGTCGCCACGCCGTACGACCACACCCGTTCAGCCCTACTTGATTGATCCAAATGGATCAATCGGGTCAGCGGGGGTTCGCGGCGGCGCTCTTCCCGCCGCGCCCGCCCTTCGCGGGTCCGGCCTTCGACTTGTCGGACGCGGCGGTCGCCAGCAGCTCCTCGGCGTGCGCCCGGCCGGTGGCGGTGGAATCCAGACCCGCGAGCATCCGGGCCAGCTCGGCCACTCGTTCACCGTCGGCGACCGTGCGCACGTCGCTCCGGGTGAGTCCGGTGTCGTTCGATCCCTTGTCCACCACGAGGTGCCGGTCCGCGTAGGCGGCCACCTGCGCGAGGTGGGTCACCACGACCACCTGGTGGGTCCGCGCCAACCTCGCGAGGCGGCGACCGATCTCGACGGCCGCCCGGCCACCCACCCCGGCGTCGACCTCGTCGAACACCAGCGTCGGCACCGTGTCCGCGTCGGCGAGCACGACCTCCAGCCCGAGCATCACCCGCGAGAGCTCACCACCCGAGGCGCCCTTGTGGATCGGCAGGGACGGGGCACCGGAGTGCGCGATGAGCCGCAGCTCGACCTCGTCGGTGCCGTCCGGGCCGGCGGCCAGCGTCCGGTCCCCCACCGCCAGCGCCGCGGTGTCCGACGCCTCGGTCTCCTTGGGCTCGACCACGACCTCCAGCCGCGCCTGAGCCATCGCCAGTCCGGCGAGTTCCTCGGAGACCGCGGCCGCGAGCCCCACGGCGGCCTCCTGCCGTTCCTTCGTGAGCACCTGGGCGTGTTCCGCCAGTTCGGCGGCGAGCTCGTCGCGGCGCTGCGCCAGGGCGGCCAGCGCCTCGTCGGAGGTGTCCATCCCGGCCAGGCGCTCCCGCGCGTCCGCGGCCCACGCCAGCACGCCGTCGACGTCGGCGGCGTACTTCTTGGTGAGGTTCTTCAGCTCGGCCTGCCTGGCGAGCACCTGTTCCAGCCGTCCGGGGTCGGCGTCGAGCCGGTCCAGGTACCCGCCCAGCTCGGCACCCACGTCCGAGAGCACCGCGGTCGCCTCCGCGACCCGCGAGTCCAGGTCGAGCAGCACCGGGTCCTCGGCGGCACCGAGCCGGCGCCGGGCGTCACCGAGCAGGCCCATCGCGCCCGGAGACTCCGGATCGCCGTCGGCCGCACCGCTCACCGCGTGCTGTGCACCGGCCGCGATCTCGCGCAGTTGGTCGACGTCGGACAACCGCCGCGCCTCGTCGACGAGGGCTTCATCCTCGCTCTGCTCCGGCGCCACGGCTTCGATCTCGTCCAGGCCGTGCTTCAGCAGCTCCGCCTCCCGTGCCCATTCCCGGGCCCGGTCGGTGCGCTCCGCAAGCTCCCGCACCACGGCGGTCCAGTCGGCGCGAACCCGCTGGTACTGCTCCAGGACGGCGGCCACCGGCTCACCGGCGAAGCGGTCCAGCACCGCGCGCTGCTCGCCGGGGCGCAGCAGCCGGAGCTGGTCGTTCTGCCCGTGCACCGCCAGCAATTGCTCCGACAGCTCGGAGAGCACCGCGTTCGGCACGGCCCGGCCGCCCAGGTGCGCGCGCGAACGACCATCGCTGTTCACGCTGCGCAGCGCGATCAGGCTGCCGTCCTCGTCCGGTTCGGCACCGGCTTCCCCGGCGACCTTCGCCGCCCCCGATTCGGGGGCGACCTCGAACCGCCCTTCCACCAGAGCCCGCGGAGTGTTCGATCGGACTCGCGAAGCATCGGCGCGACCACCGCTGAGCAGGTGCAGCCCCGTGACCACCATCGTCTTGCCAGCTCCGGTCTCACCGGTCACCACGGTCAGGCCTGGGTGCAGCTCAAGCGTGGCATCGTCGATGACTCCCAGTCCCTGGATGCGCATCTCAGCCAACACATCAAGCACCCTAGCGGGCGGCCCCGACCGCTCGGCCCCCGCCAGTCCGATCAATCACGCCGATCCGCGCGCGGCGGTGCCGCGCGACCGCGCTCGACTGCGGTTCGCGGCCGGTCAGTCGGCTGCCGGGCCGCGCCACCCCTGGACCGGGAGCTCGAACTTCCGGACCAACCGGTCGGTGAACGACGCGTCGTACAACCGGACCAGGCGCAGCGGGTTCGCCCCGGCCACGACCTCGACCCTGGCCCCCGCGGGCAGGTCGAAGTGCCGCTGCCCGTCGCAGCACAGCACCGCGTCGTGCCCGCCGTGGTCGATCTCCAGCGCTACGGTGGAGTTCCGCGACACCACCAGCGGGCGGGCGAACAGCGCGTGCGCGTTGCTCGGCACCACCAGCAATGCCTCCACTTCCGGCCAGACCACCGGCCCGCCAGCGGAGAACGCGTAGGCCGTGGATCCGGTCGGGGTGGAGCAGAGCACCCCGTCGCAGCCGAACGCGGACACGGGATGGCCGTCGACCTCGACGACCACGTCGAGGATGCGTTCCCGGCTGCTCTTCTCCACGCTGGCCTCGTTCAGCGCCCACGTGGTCGCGAGCACCTTCCCGTCGAGCATCGCGGTGATGTCGACGGTCATCCGCTCTTCGACGTGGTACCGGCCTTCGACCACGGCCAGCACCGCTTGGTCCAACGCATCCGAGTCGGCCCCGGCGAGGAAACCGACCCGCCCGAGGTTGACGCCGAACACGGGGACGCCCGGCAGCCGGGCCAGCTCGGCGGCGCGCAGCAACGTCCCGTCGCCACCGAGCACGAACACCAGCTCGGTGCCCGCGGCGGAGTGCGGTCCGGAAGGAACCGCTTGGGTGTAGCAGCCGGGGCTGAGGTCGCGCGCCTCATCCTCCAGCACGCGCACGCGCACGCCGGCTCCCACCAGTTGCCCGGCGACCTTCTCCGCGGTGCGCAGGTTGTGCTGTTTACCGGTGTGGACCACCAGCAGCACCTCTCGGGTCAACTGCGGCCCCCTCGTCGGTTTCCGGCCGTGCCGGCGGCGGCCTTCTGGGCCCCACCGCCCTTGTCCGTCGTCTGCGGCCCGGTGCGCACCGCTTCCGCGACGAGTTCCGCCGCTTCCGCCGGGTCGGTGCTCGCACCGGACCGCAGCCAGACGAAGAACTCCACGTTGCCCGAGGGCCCCGGCAGCGGGCTGGCGGTGACGCCGCGCAGCCCCAGCCCGGACTCCGCAGCGAAGCGGACCACGTCCAGGACCGCTTCCGCGCGCAGCTCGGGGTCCCGCACCACGCCGCCGGAACCGAGCCGCTCCTTGCCGACCTCGAACTGCGGTTTGACCATCGGGACCAAGTCGGTCTCCGGCCCGGAGCACGCCGACAGCGCGGGCAGCACGAGCTTCAGCGAGATGAAGGACAGATCGGCCACGACGAGATCGACCGGACCGCCGATATCGGCGGGTTCCAGGGCGCGCACGTTGGTGCGGTCGTGCACCCGCACCCGGTCGTCGGTCTGCAGCGCCCACACCAGCTGGCCGTACCCGACGTCCACCGCCACCACTTCCCGAGCACCCTGCCGCAGCAGCACGTCGGTGAAGCCACCGGTGGAGGCACCGGCGTCGAGGCACCGGCGCCCGTCGACGGCCAGCCCGTCGGCGCCGAAGACCTCCAAGGCGCCGAGCAGCTTGTGCGCCCCGCGAGAAGCCCACTTCGGGTCGTCGACGTCCTCGGCGACCACGACCGGGGCATCGATCTCGACGGCGGTGGCCGGTTTCCCGGCGACCATGCCCCGCACGGTCACCCGACCGGCGGCGATCAGTTCCGCGGCCTGCTCCCGCGACCTCGCGAGCCCGCGGCGCACGAGTTCGGCGTCCAAACGCGATTTGCGCGGCACTCCGATCACCCGCCGCCCGTCGAACCGGACAACATGTTCTCGGCTCTGCTCAACGCTTCGGACAACGCCGTGTGCACCGCCTCGAACCGCTGGACGTGATCGGCCACCGGCAACTCACGCACCTCGTCGAGACGCGCGAGCGCTTCACCGATGGCGTGCTCGGCCGCCGAACCGTCGTCCGAGGACTTCGCCAGCATCGACGGGTTCGGCGCGAATGCACCGCCCTGCCCTGGAGAGGTCATCGTCTCCCGCTTCTGTCGCCCACATCGCCGGACGTCTCGCGGCGACTACATCAACGCTATCCGAACTGAACCCCGGACGTGCGGAGCCGGTCGCTTCAGGCGAAGCCCAATCGGCGCAACGCATCGGTGGACGTGGAATCCGCCGAGCGCACGGTCACCTGCCCGGAGCCGACCGGCCACCACGCAGCGCACAGGGCTCGGAGCGCACCGAGCGCGTGCTCCCGCGTTCCGGACGACTCCGGCCGGTCCGACGCGGCCGACAGTTCGAGAACACCGTCCGCGACTCGAACCTTCCAGTCGGGCTGGTCGCCGACGGCGGTCACCTCGTGCGGCAGGTGCAATCCGCGCAGATCGTCCGCGATGTGCTCGGGCCGGAGTTCCACCGGCGCGAACAACGCGTCGGCCGGGGTTCCCACCCCGGTCAGGACCATCAGCGAGGGCATCCCGGACCGCACGGCACCGCTGATGTCGGTGTCGAGGCGGTCTCCGACCATCAGTGGCCGCCCGGCCCGCGCCGAGGACACGGCGCGGTCCAGCAACGGGCGTTCCGGTTTGCCGGCGACCTGCGGTTCCTGACCGGTCGCCGCGCGCAGCGCCGCGACCATGGAGCCGTTGCCCGGCAGCTCACCGCGTTCGGTGGGGAGCGTGGCGTCCGCGTTGCAGGCGACCCACGTCGCTCCGGCGCGGATGGCCAGGCACGCTTCCGCCAGGTTCCACCACCCGGTGTCCGGAGAGTGGCCTTGCACGACCGCGACCGGTTCGTCCGCGTTCTCCCGGACCGGGGTGAGTCCGAGCTGCTCGACCTCCGCTGCGAGCGCCTCCGAGCCGACGACGAGCACCTTCGCGTCGGTCGGCAGCTGTTCGGCGAGCAGGGCGGCACCGGCTTGAGCGCTGGTGCTCACCTCGTCCGCGGTGGCCTGCAGGCCGAGCGCGTTGAGGTGGTCGGCGACGGCTTGCGCCGGTTTGGACGCGTTGTTCGTCACGTACCGCACCTGCACGCACTTCCGGCGCACCTCCTCGATGGCCTCGTCCGCCCCGGGCGCGAGTTGGCCGCCGCGGTACACGGTGCCGTCGAGGTCGAGCAGCACCGCGTCGTGGTGGTCGAGCAGCGTTCCGGTCACTGCGATTCGTCCCCTCGCGGGTCGCTCGCCTTCACCGCTCGGTCGGCCGACTGCGTTCCGTCCACCGCTGTCTGCTTCGAGGCCGGGGCCTGTTCCACCGCGGCTGCATCGGGCTCGGCGGTCGCGGGGACGGCCTGCGCCGTGGTCGGTTCCGCAGCAGAGTCACCCGCGTCCACGGGTTCTTCCACCGTCACCTCGGCTTCGGATTCGGATTCGGATTCGGATTCGGTGGTGAGCTCGACGTCGCCCGCGTCGTCGAGCGCGGCGGGTCCGGCAGCGGTCGCTTCAGCCACGAGTTCTTCTGCTTCGGCATCACCGCCGAGCAGGACCACCAGCTCGTCCAGGCGTTCCGGGGCGTCCGTCTCACCGTCGTCGTCGGCGTGCGCGGCGTGCACGAACCAGGTGAACGCCTCCTGCACCCGGCCGGCGGCGAGCAGGTTGTCGGCGTACGCGTAGAAGAGCCGGGCGCTCCACGGTTCCTGGACCTTCGGGTCCAGTTCGGGAATCTGCAGGCTCACCACGGACGCTTCGACCTCGCCGAGGTCGCGGCGGGCACCGGCGGCAACGATGCGGAGCTCCACCGCTTCCCCACCGGTCAGCTCGGCGGCTTCGGCGCTGCGGCTCAGTTCCAGGGCCCGTTCCGCACGGCCCAGCGCACGCTCGCAGTCCGCCATGATCGCGATGTGCCCGGGGCCACCACCCATGCGGCGCGCGGCGCGCAGCTCGGACAGCGCCTCGGTCCACTCACCCATCTGGTAGGCGCACAGCCCGTTGGCTTCGCGCGCGGCACCGATGCGGGAAGCGCGGTGCCGCGCATACCGCGCGTGCACGAGCGCCTGCTCCGGGTCGGTGTCCATCAGCTTCCCGGCCGCGACCAGGTGCAAGGCGACCTTGTCCGCGAGCCCCTTCGGCAGCGAGCGCATGTCCCGGCGGACCTCACCGTGCAGCTCGGAGACGTCGACGTCCTCCGGCAGTTCCGGGGCGACCTCGACGGGCTTGGTCTCGACGTTCTCCTCGGCTGCCGCACTGGAACGCTGCGCGGCGTCCCGGTCGTGTCGGCGCGGACCGCGGTTGTCGGACTGCGGCCGCTGCCGGTCGTCGCGCCGCGGGCGGTCGTTGTCGAAGCGGTCGCGCTTGCCCTGCGGACGGTCACCGCCCCTGCGATCGTCCTTCGGACGCCCGTAGGAGGGACGGCCGCCGCGGTCATCGCGACGATCGTCGCGCTGCCGCCGGTCGCCGCCACGATCGTCGCGCTTGTCCGACCAGGAGCGGCCGCCGCGGTCCCGGCCGTCGCTCTTGCGGTCCTGCCACGGGCGGTCGTTGCGCGGACGGTCGTCGGAACGGTGGCCGCCGCCTTGGTGGCGGTTGCCGCCCGCGCGGTTGTCGCTCCGCCGGTCGCCGCCCCGCTTGTCGTCGTCGCGCCGGTGATCAGGGCGCCGGTTGTCCGGGCGCTGGTCGTCGCGCTTGAAGTTCGAGCCCTGGCGGTCGCGGCGGTCGTCGAACCGCGGCTTGTCCCGGCGGTCACCGCCGCGGAAGTCACCACGGTTCCGGTCGCCACCGCGGAAGTCACCGCGATTCCGGTCGCCACCGCGGTCGTCCCGAGGCCGGTCGTCGCGGTAGGAACGGTTGGGCCGGTCGTCCCGGTTGAAACCACGGCCGCGGTCGTCCTGCCGGTCGAAGCGACGTGCGCCTCCCGAGCCGCCACGGCCGCCGTCGTTCCGACGATCGTCACCGCGACGCTCGTCGCGGAAGCCACCACGACGTTGTTCGCCCGGACGTCCGCCCTTGCGGTCGTCGAACTTGGAGTCCCGTCGGAAGCCGCCCTTGTCGGCCGGACGGCCCCGGTTGTCCTTGCGGAACTTGGAGTCGCCCTTGTCGCCAGGGTCACCCCAGGTCTGCTCGTCGCGTCCCTGCCCGAAGGCGCGCTGACGGTGCCCCCCATCGGCCCGGCGATCTTCGATGCGCGGTCCGCCGCGGTCGCGGTTGTTCGAGAACCGGCTCCCACCGCCCTGTCGGCCGCGGTCACCACCCGAGCCGCGGGATCCGCCGTCTCGGCCTCGGTCGTTCCGGCCGCCGAAACCGCGCCCTGCCGATCCGTTCTTGCCGGCCTGGCCGCTGCGGCCGGAATCGGCTCCGCGGCGGTCGCCGCCGCCACGCGTGTCGTCGGACCCGGACACCAGACCTCCTGGACGTGCAAACTCGGTTGAGTACCAGCGTAGACCTCGGCGCCACCGCTCTACCGGTGCCGTCCGAGTGTGGATGCCGCGTCGCTCGCAGTCGAGGCGCAGCACAAAAAAGGGCCCCGGGGGGCCGGGGGGGGGGGGGCGCGCCCCCCCCGCGGGGGGGGGGTTTTTTTGGGGGGGGGCGGGGCCCAAAACCACCACAACGACGGGCGCAACGACG
>NZ_JAIUKB010000070.1:0-27927 GCF_020176785.1 Saccharopolyspora sp. 6V
CCCCCCCCCCCCCCCGGGCCGCGGGGCCTCTCCCCGCCCCCGGGCCCCCCCCCCCCCCCCCAAAAACCCCCCCCTCGCGAGGAAAGCGCTGAGAACCCGCGGGTGGTCCGGTTGCGTGCGTGGTCGTCAGCTCAGCGGCTCCGCCGCTGACAGGCGGACGATGTGGCTCGGTGGGTGGGTTCTGCGGTCGTGGTCCGGTCAGGGGGTGTCGGGTTCGGCGGGGAGGCGGCCTTCGCGGCGGAGGATGGACAGGGCGAGCAGGATCTGCGGCCACACCGTCACATCGCTGAGGTCCAGGTGGGTCAGCGACTCCATCCGCCGCAGCCGGTTGAGCACCGTGTTCCGGTGGCAGTACAGCGATTTCGCCGCGCGCAGCGTGGAGCCGAGCGAGCGGATCCACACCGACACCGTGTGCAGCAGCTCCTCCCGCTCCGCGGTGGGCAGCGCGAGCACCGGCCCGAACGTCACCAGCACCATCCGGTCCGCCAGTTCCGGCGAGCTCAGCGCCAAGGCGTCGGGCAGGCACTCGTCCAGCGACACCGCGCCGGGCCGGTGCGCGGGCAGCGTCGTCATCGCGAGCATCGCCATCCGGTACCCGGCGCCGACCTCCATCAGCGCCGACAGCGACTGGGACACCCCGATGCGCGCCACCGCGCGTTCGCGCAGCGCGCCCGCGACCTCGGCGGGCTGGCCCTCGCCGACGCCGATGATCCCGACCTGGCAACCGGTGCGCAGCCGCCACGTGGAGTCCAGGCCGCGCCGCCGCAACCCGTCGGCGAGTTCGCGCGGTGACGCGGGGCGCTCGCCGGAGGTTTCGGCGACGGCCACCACGAACCGCTTGCCGCGTCCCAGCCCGAGCAGGTGCTCGGCTTCCCCGCGCACCTCGGCGGCCCGTCCGTCCAGCAGCGCATCCATGATCATCGTGCTGCGCAGTTCCGCGCCACCGAGCAGTTCCTGCTCCGCGGCGTGGTAGCTCAGCGCCATCTCGATGGAGAAGCGTTCGGTGACGCCCCACAGCTCCCCGGCCGAACCGACCAGCTCCCGCAGGTGCTGCGGGCCGTGCGCCCCGGTGTGCTCGGCCATGTCCGCCCACAGCACCTGGCCGCTGAGCCGCCACGCGTGCAGCACCCAGTCCAGCGGGCAGTGCTGCTGCGCCCGGCGCACGCCGGTGCTGCGGGCCGGTCCCAGCAGGTCCGGCCGGGACGGGCCGGTGCCGCTCAGCGTCGTGAGCATGCCGTGGATGTTGTCCCGGCAGGATCGCCACAGGTCGTCCTTGGCGACCGGTCCGTCCGGGGTGTACACCGAACCCCACGTCTGGTCCACCAGCGCGTCGGCGAGCTCCGGAACCCTCGCCAGCGAGGCCCGCGCCAGCCCGGCGAGCATCCGCTGCTCCCCGTCGCCGGTGTCCTGACCTGGCTGTTCCGTGGTGGATTCGTCGGTCATGAGCTCCGCTCCTTTGCGGCTCCCGCGAGCGCCGTTCGGGGAAGGGTAATTTCCGGATCACGGCAAGTCCACCAGTCGTGCGAGCACCCGATGGGCCATCCGGCGGCGCGCGTGATGGCAATCCGCACAAGATCCGGTGCGGATCGGTGGGCGGAACGCCCTCGATCCGCGGACCGGTGCTGATCAGGATGGGTCTCCGATCCCACCACCGATCAACGTCGATCGATCGCCGTCCCCGCCGCACGGGGAGGCGGCGGAAGGAGCGCGATGGACCAGCGCCGCACCTCCCAGCCAGGCCGTGGACCTCGGCCGAGCAGCCTGGAGAGCCCGGACCCCGGGGCCACCGGCCTCGACCGCCGCCGGTTCCTCGGCCTGCTGCTGGCCGCGCCCACCGTGGCCGCCGCCGCGCAGCTGGGGCAGTTCGCGGATCCGGCGACCGCGCACGCGGCGCTGCCGGAACCCTCCGACATCCTGGACCTCAACGACCTGCTCACCGAGTCGGCGCTGCCCACCTCGAACCTCATCTCGGTGCAGGTGCACGAGGACGGCACCGCCTCCTTCGAGATGCCGCGCACCGAGAGCGGGCAGGGCATCACCACCATGGTCGCGATGATCATCGCGGAGGAGCTGGACCTGCCGGTGGAGAAGGTCCGGGTGTCGCTGGCCGACGCCCGCCCCGAGCTGATGTTCAACCAGTTCACCGCCGGCTCCAACACGGCGATCTCCATCTACACGCCGGTCCGGGTGGCCGCGGCCATCGCCCGCGGTCGGTTGTTGCAGGCCGCCGCGAACGAGCTCGGCGAACCCGTCGGCCTGCTGACCAGCAAGCTCGGCGTGATCAGCTCGGTCGCGGGCACCCAGCTGCCCTACGGCGACCTCGCGCAGAAGGCCGCCAGCGACGTCACCGAGCAGGTCGAGGCGGTGCTCAAGCCGGAGAGCGAGTTCCGCGTCCTCGGCAAACCGCACAACCGGGTCGACGCCCTCGACGCCGTCACCGGCCGCAAGAAGTTCAGCATGGACCTCGACATCCCCGACGCGCTGCCGACGATGGTGTGCCGCCCGCCGACGATCAAGGGCGGCCCGGAGTCGGTGGTGAACCTCGACGATGTGCGCGGGATGCCCGGCGTCACCGACGTCGTCCCGATCTCCACCGGTGTCGCGGTGCGCGCCCGCACCTTCGGCCAGTGCATCGACGCGGTCCGCGCGTTGGAGGTGAATTGGGAACCCGGCACCGTCGACGGCGAATCCGACGACACCGTGCTGGAGAAGATCAAGGCCTCCGAGATTCCGCTCGTCGTCCCGGACACCGGGTCCACAGTGGAGGGAGAGTTCACCTTCCACTTCCGCAACAACGCCGCGCTCGAACCGAACACCGCCGTAGCCGACGTGCGCCCCGGCAGCGCCGAGATCTGGTCCTGCCTGCAATCGCCGATCCTGTGCAAGCAGGAGGTCGCCGCGAAGCTGGGCTTGCCGCAGGAAGCGGTCAGCGTGCACGTCCAGCAGGGCGGCGGCGCGTTCGGCCGGCGCATGTTCAACGACGTCGTGCTGGAGGCCGTGGAGATCTCCAAGGAGCTCGGCAAGCCCGTCAAGCTCATGTGGCACCGCACCGACGAATGCCGCCAGGGCCGCACCCACCCGATGTGCACCTCCCGCATCCGCGCCAGCTACGTCGACGACAAGGTGCTCACCTTCGAGCAGCGGCACACCAGCATCGCCACCGACTACACGATGGGCTTCGCGGAGGCGATCACGTCCGTCGCCGCCCGGCTGCCCCCGCTGGGGCTGGGCAACTTCGCCGCGTTCTCGGTGCCGGTGTTCGAGCTGACCGTCGGGGTGCCCTACAAGTTCGGGGTCACCACCCAGCTGCTCAACGAGATCATGCAGTACGACACGTTCCCCACCGGCTCCAACCGGAACCTGTTCAACCCGGACGTGCGCACCGCCCAGGAACTCATCGTCGACCAGCTGGCCGCGAAGATGGGCAAGGACCGCTACGAGTTCCGCCGCTCCTTCCTCGACGACGAACGGCTGATCGCGGTCCTCGACGAGGTCGCCGAGGAAGGGGAGTGGGGCCGGTCGATGCCCGACGGCTGCGCGCAGGGCATCGCCGTGCACAAGGAGTACAAGGGCGCCGTCGCGGTCCTCGTGGAGATCGACTGCCGGCCCGAGACGGTGAACCGGCAGATCCGCAACGCCGTCACCGGGCCGCGCGTGACGAAGGTGGTGCTCGCCGTCGACACCGGGCTCGCGCTCAACCCGCGCGGGCTGGAAGCGCAGATGCAGGGCGGCATCTCCGACGGCATCGCGCAGGCGCTCACCTCCAGCCTGCACCTCAAGGACGGCACGTTCCTCGAAGGCAGCTGGGACGACTACTTCTACACCCGGCAGTGGAACGCCCCGCCCGACGTGCGGGTCATCATCATGCCGCCCACCACCGGAAAACCGGGCGGTGCCGGGGAGTTCGGGGTGCCCGCCTCGATGGCCGCGACGGCCTGCGCCTACGGGGCGGCGACCGGCACGATGCCGACGAGCTTCCCCATCAACCACGGGACGTTGAGCTTCGATCCGAAGCCGGTGGTGCCTCCCGTGCCGCAATCACCCACCAACGGCCTGGACTTCGTTTACTGAGTCTTGTCCGCCGGTCGTCCTGCTTTTGCGGGGCGGGTGGCGGAACCTCAGCGTCCTCCTCGCTGCGGGATCTTTTTCACAGGTGGCTCCGCCACATGCGAAAAAGCTGTCCTCGCGAGGAGAACGCTGAGAACCCGCGGGTGATCCGGTTGAGTGCTGGGTCGCTGCTAGCGGCTTCGCCGCTGACGAGAAGAAGGACGTGGGCCGTGCGGGGTTCAGGTGCGCGGCGGGGTTTTCGAAGGACTGGACTTGTGCGGGCGGTCGCTCGGGTCGACCGCGCGCGGCGCGATGAGGGAGGAGCTTTCGGCATGGGACAGCACACTTTCCGGCTCAACGGCGAGACGGTGACGGTGGACATCGAAGACGACGTGCGGCTGCTGTGGGTGCTGCGCGAGGTGCTCGGCTTCTACGGGCCGAAGTACGGCTGCGGCATCAACGTGTGCAAGGCGTGCACCTCGCACATCAACGGCAAGGCGTTCAACCCGTGCTCGGTGCGGGTCGGCGACATCGAGCCCGACGACGAGGTCACCACGATCGAAGGCCTGCCCGGCACCGTCGGCCGCGAGCTGCACCCGATGCAGGAAGCGTGGCTGGACGAGGACGTCGCCCAGTGCGGCTACTGCCAGCCCGGGCAGATCATGGCGGCGGTCGCGAAGGTCCGGCAGGTCACCGAGGAAGGTCGCGACATCACCGAGGCCGACTTGGACGAGATCCGCAACATCTGCCGCTGCGGCACCTACACCCGCATCCGCAAGGCCATCAAGGCGGGCGCGCAGCAGATGTGACCCGGCGCGGGGTGCGGACGCCCCGTCCGGCCGACCGGGCCGGGGGGGCCTTCGTGCGCCGGTGCCCCCGGATGCCTGGCCACCGCGTGCCCGGGACGCTGGATGCCCTGGCCGCCGGGTGCCCTGGCCGCCGGGTGCCCTGGCCGCCGGGTGCCCGGGACGGCCGTCCACCAGAGCACCCGTGCGCCGGTGCCTCCGCGCGCCGGGCCGACCGACCAGTCCGGTACGGCGTCGGCTACGAATGGACCTCGTGCGACTGATCTCGGAACGCCTGCGCGACGCCGTCCGGCTCGGGCGGCGCTTCCCCCGCCGCGGCCGGGGCCCCTGGTTCGGGCTGGCCATCGACCTGGTGTGGCCGGTGCTGGCGTCGAGCTCCCGGCTGCGGCTGCGCGGGGGCCTGCCCGCGGGCGGGGTGCTGGTGGCCACGAACCACCTGTCGTTCGCCGATCCGATCACCGCCACCGCGTTCTGCCTCGCCGCCGGACGCGTCCCGCGCTACCTGGCACGCGCCGACCTGTGGCGGATTCCGCTGGTGGGAAACGTGATGCGCTCCGGAGGGCACATCCCGGTGCACCGCGGCACGGCCCGCGCCCAGGACGCCTACCGGGACGCGGTGCGGGCCGCCGCGGACGGCGAATGCGTGGTGTTCTTCCCGGAGGGCACCTTCTCCGACGATCCCGCGCACTGGCCCGCGCGCGGGCGCACCGGCATCGCCCGCGTCGCGCTGAGCACCGGGGTTCCGGTGGTGCCGCTGGCGAACTGGGGCACGCACCGCCTGCTGCCGCGCCGCCGCCCGCCACGGTTGTTCCGGCGCACCGCGGTCGAGCTGGCCGCCGGACCACCGGTGCCGCTGGACGACCTGATCGGCCTGCCGCTCACCGCGGCCGTCCTGCGGGAGGCCACCGATCGCATCATGGCCGCGATCACCGCGCAGCTGGCCGAGATCAGGTCGGCGGAGCCGGCTAGGTGAGCAGGAAGGAGCGCTCGCCCAGCGTGCTGGGTGCGAACCGGCCCGTGCGCCTGCCCACCAGCTCGCCGTAGAGCGCTCGGCGGGAGTGGAGGTCGTCTCCCGCCTCGAACAGGCGGTCCTGCCAGTCTTCCTTCACCTCGTCCAGGAATCGGACCCAGCCCAGCGGCAGCTCCGCCAGCGGCACGTAGCGCTGGTTGTCCTTGAGCCGGCCACCGCCGATCTTGTCCTTCTTGTGGCCGTAGAAGCTGGATTCCGGGTTCGCGGTGGCCTCCGTGGACAGGGCGTTGTGCCGGTAGCCGACGGGGCTCTTGCCGCCGGGGCCGATCGTCTCGATGCCGACCTGCAACGCCCCGTCCTGGTCCTGCTGCGGCGGGGTGAAGATCAGCAGCAGGTGCCCGTGCGAGTTGTCCGGGAGGATCACGTCACCGTTGAAGTCGTGCCCGCCCATCCCGTCGGCGGCGAGGGGCAGGCCCCACATGCGGACCTGTTCGTCGCTGAGGCGGGAGAGCACGTTGGAGGCCGATGCGGCCATGCCGCCGCGTTCCTCGAACTCGTCGGTCCCGCGGATGTCCATGTGGTGGGTGGCGTAGTCCCGCTTCTCCTCCTTCTCCCGCGCGTTCACGCCGTTCTCCGTGACGCCGAGCCAATCCAGCAGGGCGGTGGGCGGGGGTCCGTCCGCGCCCAGCGCCGGGATGCGGATGTTGACCCGGCCCCCGTGCGCCAAGGCCCTGGCCACGTCGCCGTCGACGTAGTCGACGTGGTCGGCGGCGGCGTCGTCGTAGACCTTCAGACCGTTCTGCAGGATCAGGAAGATCCGGCTCAAGATCGTGTTCGCGCGCACGTTCCGCTTCGCGTCGTCGGCGGACACCAGCGGGTCGTCCTCGAACGCGGGCGCCAAGGTCCGGACGAACGCGTCCTTGATCTGCTCGTCGCGTTCCGCGATGACCCGCTCGCGATCCGCCGCGGGCACGGCGTCGCCGCGCAGGTCCAGGTGCCTGCCCAGGGTGAAGGCCGGGCTTTTCTCCGTGCGGCCGAGGCGTTTCCGCCATTCGACGGTGGCGATCAGCAGCCGCTTCCCCGGTGCCAGGCGCAGCCAGTCGTAGTAGGTGCCCTCCGTCGCGTACGCCACCGCTTCCGCGTAGCTCCCGGTACCGATCGCCCGCAGCCACTTCGGGTCCTGCCGCTCGAGGTCGGCGATCTCGGAGTCGCTGAACACCGGCCCTTCCACGAGGCGGTCCAGCAGCTTGTCCTTCACCGAGAGCGCTTCGATCGAGTCGGGGACCAGTGCGTGGAACCCGCCGCTGGGTTGCCGCAGGAAGCCGGGCGCCGTTGACGACTCCTGCTCCGGCGCCCGTTGCAGCGAACGGGCCACCGCCCGGTTGCCCGCGGTGCGCTGCAGGTGCACCACGCTGGTGCTGGACATCGCGGGGGCCGGAGCTGCGGGCGCGGGGTCCGGCCGCTGGTGGGGCATCGGGCGGGGTCGGTCCTGGCCGGGTACACCGCGTGCGCGTGGCACTCGCATGAACGCCCTCCGATCGGTACTGATCATTACTCTCCGTGGTTGATCGGTCCGGTGGAAGGTCCGATCGGGCAGAACTCGGGGCAAGGTGGCCGCGAACGGCCCGGGATGTGACTTGCGTTCCCGTGCGGACGAGGCTGTTGCACATCGGTTGCGACAACGCCCAGGGTGAGGTGACCCAGGCGAAAGGACCCACCCGTGACCGACCGCGCCATCGAAGCCGTCCGCGACAACTGGACCCAGCGGGCCGCGGCCTACAACGACTTCTACGAGCGCTACGCGCAGGACAAGCGCGAGGCGTGGCGCGCGGTGTGCGACAAGGCCGTGCACGCGGCGTTCCCGGAGCGCACCGCGCCGCTGCGGGTGCTGGACGTGGGCACCGGCACCGGTTTCCTGAGCACGCTGCTGGCCGAGCTCGGCCACGAGGTCACCGCGGTCGACCCGTCCCCGGCGATGCTCGGCTACGCCCGGGAGGAGGCGCGGCGCCGCGACGTGGACGTCCGGTTCGCCGAGTGCGGCGGGCACGACGTCGGCGAGGTGGTGGGCGACGGCTTCGACCTGGTCAGCGCCCGCTACGTGCTGTGGACCCTGCCGGACCCGGTGCGGGCGCTGCGGGTGTGGCGACAGGTGCTGGCCCCGGGCGGCGCGCTGCTGCTGGCCGACGGCGTGTGGCACGGCTGGCGGCACGACGCGCGCCGGGTGCTGGCCTCGCTGCGGCCCGGCGCGGACCACGGCTACCTGCCCAAGGTGCTCCGGGACTACCGGAAGATCGGGCGGGCCACGCCGAACTGGAGCGGGCTCACCGCCGCGAAGACCGGGGAACTGCTGCGGGCGGCGGGGTTCGACGCGGGGGAGCGGCTGGACCACCTGCTGCCGGAATACGCGCACCCGTCCAGCGCCGCGTTCCACCTGCGCACCGCGCGCCCCCGAACGGCGGCCTGACCCCGCGCGGCTGCGGGATCACCCGGCGGACCGTGCTGAGATCATCTCAGTTCTGCGCTGTCGGGGTGCCATCTCGGGAAATTCGACCGGATCGAGTCGGTGATCTTCTAAGATCTGCGGCGATCTGAGCGGATTCAGCTGGAGAGGGCGGCATGGCGGACGGCTCGACGGTCTTCTGGATCAGGGTCGCGGTCGGCGGTGGTCCGCACCGCGGCGGACGGCTGGTGCGATCGTTGCGCGACGAGCTCCGCGACGCCCTGGGCGTCCAGGTCTCGCTCGCCACCGAGCAGGACGCCCCCGGCCCGCTGCTGTGGGCGTCGCTGGGATCCTCCGGCGCGGTGACCGCACCGGCGCTGCTCTGCGCGATCAGCGAGTGGTGCGCCCGCGACGCCTCCCACGAGGTGGAGCTGGTGCTCGGCGGACGGTCGATGTGGCTGTCCGGCCGGCCGAACGAATGCCCCGAACTGGTCCGGGCGCTCCCGCGCGACCTGCGGGCCGACGCGTGACCCGGCCACGCCGCGGCCGGGCGCTGCTGATCGGCGTCGGCCGGGACCACGCGGCGGGCGTCCGGCGGCTCACGGCGGACGGCTACCGGCCGGTGCGCGTGGTGCGGGACCCGTCGGCGGCCCGGCTGCGCGCCGAGATCGCCGAGTTCCTCGACGGCTGCGCGCCGGACGAGCTCGCCCTGCTGCACCTCGCCGCACCCGGGGCGATCGGCCCCGGCGGCGAGCACGTGTTCCTCGCCGCCGACACCGATCCCGACGACCTCGCGGGCACCGGGGTGCACGCCGGGTTCGTCGACGAGCAGCTCGAAGCGTGCCGCGCCGCGCACGCGGTCGCGATCGTGGATTCGCCGCCGCAGCGAGGAGAAACGTCCGTGCGGAGCTGCCCGCTGACCGCGCGCGGCACCTACGTGCTCGCCGGGACCGGCGCGTTCGCCGAGCGGCTCGCCGAGGCGTGGCGCACCGCGGGGAGCGGTGGGGCGGAGCTCACCGCCGACGCGCTGTTCGAGCACCTCGACCGGCGGCTGCGGGCCGCGGGCGAGCGACCACCGGTGCGGTCCGCGGTCGACGTGGACGACGCGATCGCGCTCTCCTTCCGCGCGCGGCGGGCACCGGGTCCCGCACCGGAGCGGGACGACTCGGAGCGGGACGACCCGGACCTGGCCGCGGTCCTCGGCTACTACCGGCGCTGCCTGCTGGCCGAGGAACCGCACTCCGGGCTGATCCCGGTGCGCGCCGCCGGCGAGCGGTACGTCGTGCTGCCCGGCCGGGAACGGCTGCTGTCCGGCGAGCTCGACGACGACGGCTGCGCACCGGTGCCGCCCGGTGCGGCCGCGTTCCTCGACGAGGCCGAACGGCGCGGACGCCCGCTGTGGGCGGGCTACCCGGCGGTGCTGCTGCCCGGCCGCGCCGGTGCCGCCGCCGAGTTCGCGCCACTGCTGGTGCGCCGCGTCGAACCCGTCGGTTCCGGTGCGGGACGCAGGCTCCGCCCCGTCGGGCCGGTGCTGCCGCACCGCGGGCTGGCGCGGCGGCGGCTCGGCGTGGAGGGCACCGACGCCCTCGCCGCCTGGTTCGCGCCGGGCTGGCGCGGCGGGCGGCGCGCGCGGATGGCCGCCGACGTGCACGACCTGCTGCACGGCACCTACCGGTTGCCGGGCGGCGCGCAACCGGAGCCGGACGCCCTGGACGAATCCCTCGACGGTCGCGGCGACGGCGCCCGCAACGTGGCGGTGCTGTTCGCCGAACAGCCGCGGCTGATCAGCCCGGGTGCCTTCGACGATCTGGCGGGCATCGCCGAACAACCCGGCCGGGTCGCGGGCACCGCACTGGGTGCGCTGCTCGACGGCGACACCACCGAGGTCGACGAACCGCCGCGACCGGTGCTGCCGTGGCCCGCCGACGAATCGCAGCGGCAGGCGGTGCGCACGGCGATGAGCAGGCGGCTCAGCACCGTCACCGGTCCGCCCGGCAGCGGCAAGACCGCGTTGGTCGCGAACCTCGTCGCGACCGCCGTCTTCACCGGCCAGCGGGTGCTGGTGGCCGACGCCGACGACCCCGCGGTGCACGAGGTGTGGCGGCGTTGCGCGGCGGTGCCCGGCGCGCTGGTGCGCACCGGCGCGGAGCTCGCCGACCGGATCGGCCCGCGCCCGCGCCGGTGGGCGCGACGGGCCGGCGGGGCCGCCGACGCCTGGATCTTCACCCGCTGGCGGCGTGCGAGCGTGCAGCGCGCCCTCGGCATCGAACCGGGGGACTGCGCGGACCGGGACCCGCGGGCGATCTGCCGGGCCGTCGCCGAGTTCGCCGCGGCCGAGCACACGTGGCGCGAGCAGCGGGCGCTGCTGCGGGAGCGCCCCGACGACCAGCGGCTCGCCGACGCGCTGCGCAGCGCGCAGGACGCGGCCCGCACCGCGGCCGAACAGGTGCTGCTCGCCTCGGTCCGGCAGCAGGACGACGGCGACCCCGCGGTGCGCAGCCGCGCCGCGACCTGCGAGGAGGCGGCGCGGCTGCCGCTGGTGCCCGCCCTGTTCGACCTGGTCGTCGTCGACGAGGCCGCGCACTGCGGCATCGCCGCGCTGCTGCCGCTGCTGTTCCGCGCGCGCCGCGCCGTCGTCCTCGGCGATGCCGGGCAGCTCGCGCACGTCACGCACCTCGACCCGGCGGCCGAGTCGCGGATCCGCCGGGACCTGCGGATCCCGGCGGACTGGCTGGAGGAGCGGGCGCTGAGCTTCCGGCGGCACAGCGCCTGGCACGCGGCCGAACGCGCCACCGGCGGCGCGATCCGGCTCGACGAGCACCACCGCTGCCACCCGCGGATCGCCGACACCGCCGCCGGCCTGTTCCCCGGCGAGGCGCAGGTCGTGCTCACCGACATCCGCGGCAGGCCCGCCATGGAACGACCCGCCTTGGAGTGGCGGGACGTGCCCGGCCGCGCGTGCGCGCCGGAGCGGGGCGGCAGCTGGCACAACCCGGAGGAGGCCGCCGTGGTGGCCCGGGTGGTGGCGGCGCTGCGCCGCTCGTTGCCGGAGCACGCCACGATCGGCGTGATCGCGCTGTTCCGCCCGCAGAGCCGGTTGCTGGAGCAGCGGCTCGCCGGTGATCCGCGGGTGCGCATCGGCACCGTGCACGACTTCCAGGGCGGGGAGTGCGACGCGGTGGTGCTCTCCCCGGTCGCGGCGCCCGGCGTCGCGGAGGGCGCGGCACGCTGGCTGGACCGGCGCTGCGACCTGTGGCACGTGGCGATCACCCGGGCGCGCTCGCAGCTCGTGGTGGTCGGGGACGCGACGTTCTGGGAAGGGCGCCACGGCATCGGCGCGGACCTGCTCGCGGCCGCGCGCCGCGGGCACCGCGCGCCCGAACCGGACGTCCACCAGCGGCGGCTGCACGAGCTGCTGCCGGGGATGTCGGTGCAGCTGGACCAGGTGCTGAACGGCCACCGGGTGGACGCGTCGATCTCCGACGGCGGGGTGCCGCTGTCGGTGCTGCTGGACCGGGGTCCGGAGGGCGGGGTCGATCCGGCCGAGCACCTGCACCGGATGCTGCGCCGCCGCGAGCTGCTGGACCCCGAACCGGGGGTGCGCTCAGCGGTGCGGATGCCGGTGTGGCGGCTGCACGACCTCGGCGACACCGACGACCTGCTGGGGCTGCGCGCGACCGACCACCGGGCCCCGGTGCGGTGACGCCGCCCGGTGCGAGGACCCGGAATCCCGGCCGTGGCGCGGAGATCGAGTCCGCGCCACGGCCCGGGAGTCACTTCGGCAGGTCATCACCGATGTGCGTGGCGGCCTTGAACGCCACCTTCAGCGGGGACCAGCCGTTCTCCGTGGTGTGCGGCCCGCCGCCGGCACCGTGGTGCCAGTAGCGCAGGCAGAACCCGCCGGCTCCCTTGGTGGAGCGCAGCGCGCCGTGGCTGATCTCCGGGTCGGAGCACTCGTTCGACCCGTCGCCGTCGAGGTCCTCGTCGAAGCCGTACTTCTGGTGCGCGAAGTACCCCTTGTCGATCGCGGAGGGGTACGAGACGGTTCCGTCCTCAGTGGACCCGGCGAGGCTCCAGTCGATGTCCTTCGCCCACGGGTCGTCCAGGCCGCGGTCGTCCTTCCCCTTCGCGGATTCGTGCAGCTTGTCGATGAACCCGGAGCCGCCGTCCTTCGTCGGCGTCATCTGGTGCCACTGCCTGCTGCACTTCTTCGCCTCGAACTCGTCCTTGGTGCAGCCGTCGCGCAATCCCTGGTGCGGGGTGCCGAGGGTGACGACGTTGCGCACGTCCACCTCCGACGGGAACCCGCTCCAGCCTTCCCGGGTGCCGAGGATCGCGACGCGGGTGATCAGCCCGCCCATCGAGTGCGCGACGATGTCGACCTGCTTCCCCTTCGCCGTGTAGTTCGCGTGGATGTGGTTGGCGAAGTCCTTCGCGATCTCCTGGATGGGCCGGTTCTTGGTGGCCTCCCCGTCGCCGATCACGTCGTCGCAGTGCGCGGAATCGCCCGCGTAGTAGCCGATCGTCCGCAGCGAGCCGCGGTCCCGGCCGCCCGGGTGCTGGTAGTACTCCAGCGCGGTCTTCCAGGTGGAGCTGTTGCAGGACGTCGGCGGGTCGGTGTTGAACCCGTGCACCAGCAGCATCGTCGGCTGCTCGGCCGCGGGTGCCGCGTCACCGGCCGCCTGCGCGGTGGCCGGGATGCTCAGGACCAGTCCGGCGGCGAGTGCCGCGGCCGCTCCGCGCCATCGTCGGCTGATCATGTGGATGCTCCTTCCGATCGAGGTCGACGCGGGCCCCAGGTGTTCCCCCGCGTCGCTCCCGACCTCGCGGGCCGCCCGCACCGGCGGGCGTCGCGCCCCCACGGCGATCGGCCGCGAGGTCGGGCCCGGCACGCTAACCCCCGAACCCGCGGCCACGTGGCCGAACGCGCCGAATTGCGCCACCTGGAGCAACGGGGAGCGGCGAGCGCGTCGGTGCTCGGGAGCGCGTCCTCGCACGGCAGCCGGCCGCGGCACCGGGATCGAACCGGACGTCGACGGCGTTCGCCCCGCGGCGGCTTCCCGGAAGGTCCACGAAGGACGGGCCGGCGGCGGTCGAGGAACGCCCCGCCGTGACCACCATCTCGGCGCTCGTCCCGGCGGGTGGCGCTACCGTGGGCCGATGGAGCTGCGGCAGTTGGAGCACTTCCTCGCGGTCGCGCGGCACGGCAGCTTCACCGGGGCGGCGCGCGAGGTGCACGTCGTGCAGTCCGCGCTGAGCGCGTCCGTCCGCAAGCTCGAAGTGGAGCTGGGCTCCGCGCTGTTCGAGCGCACCAGCCGCAAGGTGCTGCTCACCGAGGCGGGCCGCGCGCTGCTGCCGACGGCGCGGCGGATCACCGCCGACGTGGTCGCGGCCCGCGGCGAGGTGGCCGCGGTGCAGGGCCTGTCGCGGGGGCGGGTGTCGATCGGCACCATCCAGACGTTGACGGTGCTCGACCTGCCCGCCGAGCTCGGTGAGTTCCGGCTGCGGTACCCGGGGGTGCGCATCCACGTGCGCGAAGGGATCATGCCGGACCTGGCGAACGCGGTGGTGGCCGGTGAGCTGGACCTGGCGTACGTGGCCGGGGAGGGCCCGTTCGACGCGGAGCTCGTCCGCTTCGGCGAGTGGACCCAGCGCATGGCGTTGGTCTGCCACCCCGGGCACCGGCTGGCCGGTCGCGACCGGGTGCGGCTGACCGAGTGCGGGGACGAACCGTTCGTCGAATTCCTCGGCAGCAGCCTGCAGGCGATGATCGCGCGCGGGTTCGCCGACGCCGGGGTGCGGCTCAACCGGGTCTGCGAGGCCACGCACGTCCCGCTGCTGATCGCCCTGGTGGCGGCGGGGCTCGGGGTGAGCATCGTGCCGGACGTCGTCGCCGAGCGCTCCGGCCTGCCGCACGCGCGGCTGGCGGAACCGGCGCTGGTCCGGCCGATCCGCCTGGTCGGGCGCTCCGCGGAGCTCACCAACCCGGCCGCTCGGGCGCTGCTCGCGCACCTCGTCGGCTGACGGCCTATCCCTCGACTTCCGTTGCGGAGCAGGAAGAACCACGATCCGCCGCGCAGGGTCGAAGACGGGCGGTGGACGCGGGAGCACCGGACCAGGCCAGCAGGCCGGTCGCCGCCAGCAGCGCCAGCAGGGCCAGCAGCTGCGCGCCCGCGAGCCCCAGCGCGAGCGCGAGCAGCAGCGTCCGCGCGGCGAAGCAGCGCATCAACCGGGCCAGATCGCTCGAAGGCATGTCGGGATTCCTCTCGGGGGTGTCGGCGCTCCGGAATGCGTCCGGTGCGCTCGCTCCGAGTGTTCGGCCGATGTCCGCCCCGGTCCAACGACCGTTCTCGATGGCCGCCAGCTGCGGAACAGATGGGTCCTCCCCGATGCGGAATTCGAAGTGTTCATTTCCATTGTCGAACGGCTCCGGAAATCGAATCGTCCGCCCGTTCGTGTGATCGAGTTCCGGTTGCCGGTCGCCGATCAAGATGGTGGCGGCCGGATCGGCTCGCCTACTTCTGGGAAAGGTGTGCCATGCAACGTGTTCTCGTCCGGTTCGGCGTCCTCGCGGCCGCGGTGCTGACCGCGCTGTCCGGAATGCTCGCCGGTGCGGCCGGTGCGGCGTCCGCGGAATTGCGCATCATCAACTCGGCCACCGATGGGAGCCTGCTCCCGCAGAACTACGGGAACAACTCGAACGACGGAATCTGGATGTACGCGTGGAATTCGGCGAGCACCGCCGACGGTGACCGCTGGTCGGTGGAGAACTCCGGCGGTTACTACCTGATCCGCAACGACAAGACCGGGAAGTGCCTCAAGCCGGGCGGCCAGTACTACGGGAAGACCGCGCTCACCCAGGGCGAGTGCAGGCACGTCCCCGAGTTCCAGTGGTCCCTGCCGAGCAGGTCGTTCGGCGGAAACGAGTACAAGATCGTGTCCCGGTCGACCGAACAGGTCGTGGCGCCGTACTACGGCAACGCGCTCAACGAGGTCGTCGTCTTGGAGCCGAACAGCGACCAGGACAAGAACTGGTGGCTCATCGACGCCGCATGAGTGACCCCGCCGCTCGGTTGCCCCCGGGGGTCGGGTGGCGGACTTCTCAGCGGTTCCCTCGCTGCGGGATCCATTTCTCGTGCAGCACCGCGGCGACATCGCCGTCTTCGCGAGGGAACCGCTGAGAACTCGCGGGGGTCCGGTTTCTCGGGTGGTCGGCGGCTCGACGGCTTCGCCGCTGACGGGGAACCGGCGGGACGAGTTCGGGGACCGGATCTCCTCCGCTGTGGATTCGGCCCAGCCGACGTGGATCAGGCCAGCAGGTCGAGCCCGGCTCGGACGATGGTGTCGGTGTCCAGGCCGTGGTGGCGGTAGACGTCCTCCGGGGAACCGGACTGGCCGAAGTCGGTGACGCCGAGGGTGGTGCTCGGCACCCGGTTCACCGTCGCCAGGAACGCGAGGGTGTGCGGGTGCCCGTCGCCGATCGTCACCAGCGGTGCCGCCCGGTGCGCGGGGAACGCCTGGTCCAAGATCCAGCTCGACCCGTCCTGGCGCCCCTGCCGTGCCCGCAGCGCGCGGAACAGCAGGTCGGGGCTGGTCACGCACACCACGTCGGTGTCCACCCCGGCCTGGCCGAGGCGGTCGGCGGCGGCCAGCGCCTCCGGCACGGTCACGCCCATCGCGGCGATGGTGAGCTTCGGGTCCGGGGTGCTGCGCAGCGGGTACGCCCCGGCGACGACCTGCCGCCTGCGGCGTTCCCGCGCCGCCGGATCGGCCGGGACCGCGGCGAGGTTCTGGTCCAGCGGCCGGGTCGACAACCGCAGGTAGGCGGAGGTGCCGCCCGGCTTGCCGAGCTGCGCCAGCGAGGCGAGCAGCGCCCACTCCACGTCCTGCGCGAACGCCGGTTCGTAGCTGGTGCAGCCGGGTTGTTCGAGCCCGATGGACGGGGTCTTCACTGACTGGTGCGCGCCGCCTTCCGGCGCCAGGCTCACCCCGGAGGGCGTGCCGACGAGGATGGACTGACCGCCGCTGTAGATGCCGAACGCCCACGGCTCCAGCGCGCGTTCCACGAACGGGTCGTAGAGCACGCCGATCGGCAGCAGCGGCTCGCCCCACCTGCTCCAGGTCGAGCCGAGCTCGCCCAGCAGCCCCACCAGGTTCGTCTCGGCGATGCCCAGTTCCACGTGCTGGCCGGTGGGTTGTTCCCGCCAGTGCAGGATGGTCTCGGCGTCGTCGGCGAACCAGTCCCGGCGCTGCCGCGAGGACCACACCCCGACCTTGTTCACCCAGCCGCCGAGGTTCGTGGTGGAGCTGACGTCCGGGCACACGGTCACGACGCGCCGCGCCGCCTCCGGGGACTGCCGGGTGAGGTCCAGCAGCACCCGTCCCAGCGCGGCCTGCGTGGTCGCGGTGCCGGTGGGGGTGCGGCCGATGTCGAGCGGCAGCGCGGGCGGCGCGGTCGCGGGCACCGGTTCGCGGCGCAGCCGGGCCCCCGCCTCGGCGCACAACCGGCCGGCGTCGGTGCCGGCGTCGAACCGCTGCCACGGCCGGTCCACGTCGGCGCCGAGCCGGGGCGCGAGTTCGGCGAACTGCTCGTGGGTGAGCAGCGAGGAGTGGTTCTGCGGGTGCCCCTCGGTGGGCAGCCCGTGCCCCTTCACGGTGTAGGCGAAGATCACCGTGGGCCGGGTGTCGTCGATCTCGCCGAACACCTCGCCGAGCGCGCCCAGGTCGTGGCCGCCGAGGTTGCGGATCGCGGCCAGCAGCGTCGCGTCGTCCAGCTCGGCGATCAGGGCATCGATGGCCTCGCGCGCCGGGCCGTCACCGGGCAGCCGGTCCCGCAGCTGCGCGGCGTCGCAGCGCAGCAGCCGCTGGTACTCCGGGTTCGTCATGGTGTCGATGCGGTCCCGCAGCGCGTCGCCGCCGGGGCGGGCGAACAGCTCCTCCAGCAGCCGCCCGTACTTGAGCTCCAGCGTCTGCCAGCCCGCGGCGGCGAACATGCCGCGCAGCCGCCCGGCGGCGATGTTCGGCACCACCCGGTCCAGGGACTGCCGGTTGAGGTCGACGACCCACACCAGCTCGCCGAGCTCGGCGACGGCCGGGTCCAGCAGCGCCTCCCACACGGCGCCCTCGTCCAATTCGGCGTCGCCGACGAGGGAGAACTGCCGCCCGGTGCCGCCGCCCCCGGTGGTGGAGCGCACGTAGCGGCGCGCCAGCGCACCCCAGATCGGGGCGGTGGCGCCGATGCCGACGGACCCGGTGGAGTAGTCGACCGGGTCGGGGTCCTTGGAGCGGCTCGGATAGCTCTGCAGGCCGCCGAACTCGCGCAGCGTCGGCAGGTAGCGCTCGTCGAGCTCGCCGATGAGGTAGTTGATGGCGTGCAGCACGGGGGAGGCGTGCGGTTTCACCGACACCCGGTCGTCGGGGCCGAGCTCGTGGAACCACAGCGCCGTCATGATCGACACCATCGAGGCGCAGGACGCCTGGTGCCCGCCGACCTTCAGACCCGAGGGGTTCGGCCGGTTCCGGTTCGCCTCGTGGATGATCGCGGTGGACAGCCACAGCACCCGCCGTTCGATCTCGGCGAGCGCCTCCTGCTCGCGCGTACCGCTGTGCTGGGCGACTGCGTCGTCGGCCATCGGTCGAACTCCTCACGAACCGGGTGACCCGCGGCCACCGCTGGGCATGAATGGTGTGAACTCCACCAACACTTCGTTTTCTGCACAAGTCAGCGCGGCGTGATGCAGCAGAATGCTCAAGTCCGCCCGTGATCGTCCGGAAGGAGCTGAGCAAGGTGCCAAATCAGGACCCGGTCGACGCCGTGGACGCCCGGCTGCTGCTGGCGCTGTCCCGCGCCCCGCGCGCCACGATCAGCGCGCTCGCCGCGGAGACCGGCCTGTCCCGCAACACGGTGCAGAGCCGGGTGAGCAGGTTGGAGGAGCGGGGCGTGCTCGGCTCGTTCGAGCGCCGCGTCGACCCCCGCGCCCTCGGCTACCCGCTGCGCGCGCTGATGACGGTGCAGGTCACGCAGAGCCTGCTGGGGCCGGTGGCCGCGGAGCTGCGCGCCATCCCCGAGGTGCTGGAGGTGGCGGGGATCAGCGGCCCCGCCGACCTGTTCGTGCAGGTCGTCGCCCGCGACACCGATGACCTGTACCGGATCGCCGGACAGGTGCTCGCGATCCCCGGCGTGGAGCGCACCGACACGGCGCTGGTGATGCGCGACCTCGTGGACCACCGGCTCACGCCGCTGCTGGAACGCCGCGCCTACCCGTGACCGGTCGCCAGGTCGGCGGTGGCCAGGTCGAGGACGCGCCGCGCGCGGCGCACCACCGGCGCGTCGATCATGCGGCCGTCCACCACGAGCACGGCCCGGCCGTCGCGTTCGGCGGCGTCGGCGGCCAGCACCACCTTCCGCGCCCGGTCCACCTCGTCGGCGGCGGGGCGCAGCGCGGCGTGCACCCGCGCTACCTGCTTCGGGTGGACGCACATCCGGCCGAAGAACCCGAAGTGCTGCAACCGTCCTGTTTCGGTCGCGTACGAGTCGAGGTCGGCGAGGTCCGCGGACACCGGCGCGGGCGGCGGGTCGAGCCCGGCGGCGGCCGCGGCCGCCACGACGCGGGAGCGCGCCCACCGCAGCGGTTCCGCGTCCACCTCCGGGGAGCAGGTGCCGAGGTCGTCGGCCAGGTCGTACTCGCCGAGGGTCAGCGCCCGCACCTGCGGCACCGCGGCCGATTCCCGCACCCGCCACAGGCCGTCCGCGGTCTCGACGAGCGCCAGCAGCGGAACGTCCACCCGTTCGGCGACGGCCCGCAGCAGCTCCGGCTCGGCCTTGGGCACCACGATCCCCGCGACCGGCAGTCCGGCGAGCGCGGCGAGGTCGGCGGCCAGGTGCTCGTCGCCGTTGACCCGCACCCAGATCCGGCAGGCCCGCACCGGGTCCTCGCGCAGCACCGGGACGAGCTGCTCGCGGGCGGCGGCCTTGCCGTCGACGTGCACCGCGTCCTCCAGGTCGGCGACGGCCGCGTCGGCGGTGTCGGCGGCCCGGCGCAGCCGCTCGGGCCGGTCGGCGGGGCAGAACAGCCAGCTGCGCGTGCTCACCATCCGACCTTCCCCTTCCCGGCGGAGAGGGATTTCGCGATGACGGTGCGCATGATGTCGCTGGTGCCCTCGCCGATGGTCATCAGGATCGAGTCGCGGTAGAGCCGTTCGATCTCGAACTCCGCCGAGTAGCCGTAGCCGCCGTGCACCCGCATCGAGTCCTGCGCGGCCTGCAGCGCGACCTCGGAGGCGAACAGCTTCGCCATCCCGGTCTCCAGGTCGGCGCGTTCGCCGCGGTCGAGCTTGCTGGCCGACCAGTAGGACAGCAGCCGCGCGGCCTGCAGCTGGGTGGCCATCTCGGCGATGCGGATCTGGATGGCCTGGAACTCGGCGATGGGCTTGCCGAAGGCCTTGCGCTCGCCCGCGTAGGACAGCGCCTCGTCGTAGGAGCGCTGCGCGATGCCGAGGCTGCGCCCGGCGATGTTGAGCCGCCCGGTCTCCAGCGCCGAGAGCACCTGCTGCATCCCGCGCCCTTCGACGCCGCCGAGCAGGTTCGCCGCGGGCACCCGCACGTCCTCGAACACGACCTCGCAGGATTCGGTGCCCTTGTAGCCGAGCTTCGGGATGTCCTTGGTGACGGTGAACCCGGGGGTGCCCGCGTCGACGAGCAGCACGCTCATGCCCTTGTGCGCGGGCGAGGCGGTGCGGTCGGTCTTCACCAGCACCGGCAGCGGGTCGGCGTACCGGGCGTTGGTGATCCACATCTTGCTGCCGTTGATGACGTAGTGGTCGCCGTCGCGCTCGGCGGTGGTGCGGATGCCCTGCAGGTCGGTGCCCGCGTCCGGTTCGGTCAGCGCGATGCCGGTGCGGCGCACGCCGGTCGCCAGCTCGGGCAGGTACGTGCGCTTCTGCTCCTCGGTGCCGTGCCTGCTGAGCATCCAGGTGGACACCGAGTGGCTGCCGAGGATGCCCGCCACGCCCATCCAGCCGCGCGCGATCTCCTCGAACACGAGGGTGAACGACACGAAGTCCGCGTCCACCCCGCCGTACTCCTCGGGGATCAGCAGCCCGAACAGGCCGAGGTCGGCCATCTTCGCCACGATCTCGGCGGGGTAGCGGCCTGCGCGCTCCCACTCCTGCGCGACCGGCACGACCTCCGCGTCCACGAAGTCCCGCAGCACCTGCTGGAACTGGGCCTGGTCCTCGTTCAGCTCGAAATCCACGGCGCGTCTCCATTCGCTCCGAAAGCACCTTCGCCGGCCAACCGCTGGAACTCCGCCGCGTCCAGCCCGAGCAGATCGTCCAATGTGGACGAGGTGTGCTCGCCGAGGAAGGGCGCACGCTGGTGGTCGGTCCTGGGCTCACCCGCGCGCACCGGGGAGGCGACCTGCTTGACCTCGCCGAACCGCGGGTGCTCGGTGGTGACGACCATGCCGCGGGCTTCGGTGTGCTCCTCCCGCAACGCCTGCGGGATCGTGTTGATCGGCGCGCACGGGACACCGGCGGCCTCCAGCAGCCCCAGCCACTCGGCGGTGCCGCGCCGCGCCAGCTCCTGCTCGATGAGCCGCACGCAGTCCGCGGAGTGCGCGTAGCGGTCCGAGGTGGTGGCGAACCGCGCTTCGGCGGCCCAGGCGGGGGAGCCGAGCACGTCGACGAACTTCTCCCAGAACTTCTGCTTCGCGCAGCCGATCACGATCCACGAGTCGGCGGTGGGGAAGTTCTGGAACGGCACCAGGCTCGGGTGCGCCGAGTGGTGCGTGCGCTTCGGTTCGAACTCGGCGTTGAGGTGCCAGGTGGCGAGGTAGGTGAGCATGCCGATCGCCGTGTCGTACAGGCTCACGTCGCAGTCCAAGCCGACGCCGTCGCGCCGCGCGCCGTGGATCGCCGACAGCAGCGAGATCGCGGCCACCAGGCCGCCCGAGTAGTCCACCATGGACAGTCCGGACTTGGTGGGCGGCCCGTCCGGCTCGCCGGTCACCGACATCCAGCCGGCCAGGCCCTGCAGCATGTAGTCGTAGCCGGGTTGCTTCGCGCGCGGCCCGGTCATGCCGTAGCCGGACAGCGAGCAGCACACGATCGCCGGGTTCAGGTGCTTGAGGTCGTCGTAGCGGATGCCCATCTTCGCGGGCACGTCACCGCGCAGGTTCGAGTACACCGCGTCGCTGACGCCCACCAGCTTCTCGAAGACCTCGCGGCCGGCGGGGCTGGTGAGGTCGAGCACGACGGAGCGCTTGTTGCGGTTGAACGCCTCGAAGAACAGCGAATCGCCGTCCTCGGCGTACGGCGGGGTCAGGCGGCCGACGTCGCCGCCGAACCGCGGGTCCTCGATCTTGATGACCTCCGCGCCCAGGTCGGCCAGGTGCACCGAGCCGAACGGCCCCGCCCCGTACTGCTCGACGGCGAGGATCCGCACGTCGGCCAGCGGCAGCCGGTTCACCGCGCACCTCCGTCGTCGTCCAGCGACAGCGGGCCGTTCTTGGCGGTGGGGAAGGAGTCGATGGCCTCGGCCTGGTCCCGCTTGTAGATCAGCACGGTGCGGTCGAACGACAGGCACTCGTCGCCCTCGGCGTTGAGCGCGCGGGTGTGCACGTTGACCAGGCCCGCGTACGGGCGCGACTTCGATTCCCGCTTGCCGGTGCAGATCGACTCCCCGTAGAGGGTGTCGCCGACGTAGACGGGGTGGGTGAGCTGGATGTTGTTCATCGCCAGGTTCGCCACCGCCCGCTGGCTGATGTCGCTGACGCTCTGGCCCAGCAGCATCGCGATGGTCAGGCCCGAGTTGACCAGCACCTTCTCGAACGGCGTCTTCGACGCGTAGTGCGCGTCGAAGTGCGCCGGGTGCGTGTTCATCGTGAGCAGGGTGAACCAGGTGTTGTCCGCCTCGCTGATGGTGCGCCCCAGCGGGTGCCGGTAGATGTCTCCGACGACGAAGTCCTCGAAGTAGCGCCCTTGCTGACCTCCGTGCACGGCCACCGCCGCACCTCCTGTTCGTGCCTGTCGCGGACGCGGTCCGGGGGTCGGCCGCCGCGCCGGGAACGCCTCGGAGTATGCGGCCGCCGAGCGCCGCCGCGCAATACGTCAGACAATTTAGTTCCCAGTGTTCCGGCCGGTCCGGTGCGGTCCCGTACGCTGACCGGGAGCGGCCGGAACCCGGTCCGGCGCGAGGAGGAGCGAGGCATCATGGCGGCCACCCGGCCAGGAGGCGGCGAATCCGCGAAGCTGCGGGTGCGCCCGGTGCAGGCGGCGTACCGGCAGGTCGCCGAGCAGCTGCGCGACCAGATCGTCAGCGGCGCGCTGCCCTCCGGGTCGCGGCTGCCCAGCGAGACCGAGCTCGGGAGCATGTTCGGCGTCAGCCGCAGCACCGTGCGCGAGGCGCTGCGCCAGCTCGCCAGCCAGCACCTGATCGACACCACTCGCGGCGTCACCGGCGGCAGCTTCGTGGCCGCCCCGGATGCCGGGCGCATCGCCGACAACCTCGGCGGCAGCCTCGGATTGCTGGTCAACTCGCGCGGCATGTCGGTGGACAACCTGATCGAGGCGCGGCTGCTGCTGGAGCCGCACGCGGCGCGCCTGGCCGCCGAGCGCGCGGACGAGGACGGCCTCGCGGAACTGCGCCGGACCGTCGAGGGCACCGGGCACCTCGATCCGGACGAAGGCTTCACCGTGCACTGGGACTTCCACACCACGCTGGTGTCGATCAGCGGCAACCCGCTGCTGCACGTGATGTGCAGCCCGATCAACGCGGTGCTGCGCGGCCGGATGCACCGGGACCGGATCTCGCGCCCGGCCTGGGACGGCATCGACGAGGACCACGTGAAGATCTACGAGGCGGTCGCCCGTGGCGAGGCCGACATCGCCGAAACCCTGGTGCGCGAACACCTCCTGGGCCTCAAGCCCCTCTACGAGCGCATGGAGGACTAGTCCTCCGAGGACTCCTCGAACCGCCTCGGCGAAAACGTCAGACTTTTGTCTTGTGGTGGCGCGGTGGGTGGTTGCACACTGTGCGGGCCGGATGCGGCCGCGCATCCGCCGGGTCATCAATGACGAGGCCGAGGAGGCGCCCATGCCTGCCATCGCGGACGTGCTCGGGGAATTCGCCGCGCGCACCACGCTGCGGGACGTACCCGACGAAGTGCTGCGCCGCGCACGGCACCTCGCACTGGACTCCGTCGGCGTCGCCTTCGCCGCGGCCGACCAGGAGTTCACCCGGCGCGCCCGCCGCGCCGCCGCGGAACTCGGCCCCGGCGACCAGCCGGTCATCGGGCTCCCGGACCGGCTCGCCCCCCGCGAAGCCGCCCTGCTCAACGCGGTCCTGGTGCACGGCCTCGACTTCGACGACACCCACCTGCCCGCCGTCACCCACGTCTCGGCCAGCGCGCTGCCGACCAGCATCGCCGCCGCCATCAAGCACGAGCGCTCCGCCGAGGACCTGCTGCTGGCCTACGTCCTCGGCATCGAGATCACCGCGCGGGTGGGCACCGTCGCGCACGGCGGTTTCCACGCGGGCGGCTTCCACCCCACCGGACTCGCCGGGGCCTTCGGGTCCGCGGTGAGCGCGGGGAAGCTGGCCGGGCTGGACGCCGACGGCATCGCCGAAGCGCAGCGGATCGTCGGCTCGATGGCCTCGGGCATCTTGGAATTCCTCGCCGACGGCGCGTGGACCAAGCGGCTGCACCCCGGGTGGGCGGCGACCAGCGCGCTCACCGCCGCCTCCTTCGCCGCCGTCGGCTGGCCCGGGCCCGAGCAGGTCTACGAGGGGCGATACGGGCTCTACGCCACGCACCTCGGCCCGGACGGCTGGGACGCCACCGAAGCGCTCGACGGGCTCGGCGAACGCTGGGAACTGCTGGCCACCGCGGTGAAGCCGTACCCGAGCTGCCACTTCACCCACGCGTTCGCCGACGCGATCCTGCACCTGAAGCAGGCCGAGGGCTTCAGCGCCGCCGAGGTCGACGTGGTGCGCTGCCACATCCACGAGACGCCCGCCGCCGCCGTGTGCGAGCCGATCGAGCGCAAGCGCGCTCCGCAGGACGACTACGACGCCAAGTTCAGCCTCCCGTTCATCGCCGGGGCCTGCCTGGCCCGCGACCGGCTCACCCTCGCCGAGTTCACCGACGAAGCGTTGGCGGACCAGGAGATCCTGCGCCTCGCGCAGCGCGTGGAGATCGCCGACGATCCGAACAGCCGCTTCCCGCAGGCCTATTCGGCCGAAGTGGAGATCGTGCTCACCGGCGGACGCAGGCTGCACCGCCGCGAGGACGTCAACCGCGGCCACACCGAACGCCCGCTGTCCGATGCGGACATTCGCGCGAAGTTCGCCGACAACCTCGGGGGCGACGCCCGGTCCACGATGGACCACGTGCTGGCGATCGGCGGCGCGGGCGGCGCGGCCGACTACGCCGAAGCCCTGCGCGCGGCCTGACCCTCCCCACCCCTCACCCCTAGGCGGTACCCCCATGTCCGGAACGGCCGCGGAACCCGCGCGCGCGAACAGACCCGCCACCGCAGGACGTCCGCTGTCGGCGGCCCGCATCGCCGGCTCGTCGTTGCTCGGCACGCTCATCGAGATCTTCGATTTCATCATCTACTCCTTCATGGCGGCGTTGGTGTTCGGGCCGCTGTTCTTCCCCGGCGCCTCCCCGTGGATGGGCACGCTCGCCGCGCTCGCCACGCACGCCGTCGCGTTCGGGATGCGCCCGTTGGGCGCGCTGCTGTTCGGCAAGCTCGGCGACAGCCGCGGCAGGCGCACCGCGCTGCTGACCTCGATGCTCGTGATGGGCGGTTCGACCGTCGCCATCGGACTGCTGCCGCCGTTCGCGGTCGCCGGGTTCTGGGCGCCGGTGCTGCTGGTCGTCTGCCGCCTGCTGCAGGGCCTCGCCGTCGGCGGCGAGTGGGGCGGGGCGGTGCTCGTCGCCGTCGAACACGCCCCGGCGAAGCGGAAGTCGCTCTACGGCGCGTTCGTGCAGCTGGGCACGGTGCTCGGCATCGGGCTGGCCAGCTCGGTGATCCTGGTGGTGAACCTGTGGGTCAGCGAGGACGCGTTCCTGTCCTGGGCGTGGCGGCTGCCGTTCCTGGCCAGCGCGCTGCTCATCGCGCTCGGCCTGGTGCTGCGCAGGCGCCTGGAGGAGACCCCCGCGTTCCTCGCGGAACTCGCCGAGCGGGAGAGCGGGCAGCGCAGCGCCCGGCCCACGGTGCGCGCGGTGTTCCGCGACCACGGGCTCGCGCTGCTGGCCGGATCGCTGATGTGGTCGGCGTCCTGCTCCTTCCTGTACGTGCTGATGACCGGGCTGGTGGCGTACACGAAGCAGTACGTGCCCGCGCTCAGCGCGGTGGACGTGCAGCTGGGCCTGGTGCTCGCCTCGCTGCTGCTGGTCGTGCTGACGGTGGTGTTCGCGGTGCACGCGGACCGGTGGGGCCGGGAACGGCTCACCGCGGGGTCCGGGATCGTGCTGGTGCTGTGGGCCTTCCCGGCGTTCTGGCTGATCGACGGCGGCGGGTTCGGCGCGATGCTGCTGGCGATGCTCGTCGGCACGCTCTGCTACGCGGCGTTCAACGGTGCGGTGCCCTCGCTGCTGTCCGAGTTGTTCCCGGTGGACGCCCGCTACACCGGCACCGGGCTGTGCATCTCGTTCGGCACGGCCGTCGCGGGCGGGCTGCTGCCGATCGGCGCGTTGGCGCTGGTCGGTTCGTCCGGCGGTTCCTCGGTGCCGCTGTCGTTGACCCTGGTGCTGTGCGGGGTGCTCACGGTGCTCGGGATCGTGCTGGCTCGGCGGCTTCCCCGGTACCGCTGAGCCCGGGAGCTCGGCTCGTCCCGCGCGCTCGGGCCGGGCCGGGGATGCCGGCGGCCCCTCCGGTGCCTCGCGCCGGTACGACCGCGGTGCTCGGCCGCGCGCCGGGCACCGCGGTCCGCGCGGAGGAGCCGCCGGCCATCCGGTCGCGGAGCGGATCCGTTCCACCGCAACGGGTGCCGGTGCCGCACCCGCCGTCGTCGCGCGAGCGCGGACGGTGAGCACCGCGGCGGCGCTGTGATCGGTTCCACAGCACGCGGCCGTGCTCGCCGCCCGGGCGCGCCGCCGCTCGTGACACCCTGTGGGACTGTCCGAACAAGCGCATCCGGCGCCGCTGAAAGGCCACCATGACCCGGTTCCCGCCCGTCGACCGAACCGCGGCACCCCCGCGCGCCGCCCGGACGGCCGGAGCCCTGGTGGCCGCCACGCCCGGACCCGCGCGGAATAGGGTGCGCGGCGAAGCGGTTGCGGAGTGATGTGGTCGGTGTCGTGCCGCATCGACCGATCCGCGCCGGAGGTCCGCCGCAGCGGACCGGTCGGCGCCGGTTCCGACGCGTTCGAGGTCGTCGCGCCCGCACGGCGCTGCGAGGACCCGCGCGACGGCGCTCCGACCCGCGGCGTTCAACGACGAGTGCCACGAAGTTCCCGTGACCGTGGCGATGGGTGAGGTAAGCGAACCAGCATGAGCATCAAGATCGGGTACAAGGCCTCCGCCGAGCAGTTCGCCCCGCGCGATCTGGTGGAGTTCGCGGTGCAGGCCGAGGAGAACGGCCTGGACAGCGTGATGGTCTCCGACCACTTCCAGCCGTGGCGGCACAACCAGGGCCACGCGCCGTTCGCCCTGTCCTGGATGAGCGCCGTCGGCGAGCGCACCTCGCGCGTCCAGCTGGGCACCAGCGTGCTCACCCCGACGTTCCGCTACGAGCCCGCCGTGGTGGCGCAGGCGTTCGGCACGCTCGGGTCGCTGTACCCGGGCCGGGTCATGCTCGGCGTCGGCACCGGTGAGGCGCTGAACGAGACCGCGGTGACCGCCCGCGAGTGGCCCGAGTTCAAGGAGCGGTTCCGCCGCTTCCGCGAGGCCATCGACCTCATCCGCACCCTGTGGCGGGAGGACCGGGTCAGCTACGAGGGCGAGTACTACCGCACCTCCAACGCCACCATCTACGACCGCCCCGAAGGCGGGGTGCCGATCTACGTGGCCGCGGGCGGGCCGATGGTCGCCAAGTACGCGGGCCGCGTCGGCGACGGCTTCATCTGCACCAGCGGCAAGGGCATGGAGCTCTACACCGACAAGCTGCTGCCCGCGGTGGAGGCCGGTGCGGAGGCCGGCGGCAAGAACGCCGCCGACATGGAGAAGATGATCGAGATCAAGCTCTCCTACGACCCGGATCGCGAGCGCGCCCTGCAGAACACCCGGTTCTGGGCGCCGCTGTCGCTGCCCGCCGAGGTGAAGCACAGCCTGGCGGATCCGGAGGAGATGGAGAAGGCTGGCGAGGAACTGCCGATCGAGCAGGTCGCGACCCGCTGGATCGTGGCCTCCGATCCGGAAGAAGTGCTCGCCGAGGTGAAGGCCTACCTGGACGCCGGTTTCGACCACCTGGTGTTCCACGCGCCGGGATCGGATCAGACGCGGTTCTTGGAGACGTTCGGAGCAGACGTAGCACCGCGCCTGCGTGAACTCGCCGGCTGAGGTTTTCCGGCTCCTTCTTCGGAGGGGGTGGGTGGCGGAACCTCAGCGGGATTCTCGCGAGGACAGCTTTTTGGCGCGGGGGGGGGGCCCCCGGGGGAAAAAAAAACCACACCCAAAACCCCAGGGAAACCCCCCCGGGGGCGGGGGGGGCGGGG
>NZ_JAIUKB010000071.1:0-49779 GCF_020176785.1 Saccharopolyspora sp. 6V
CCCCCCGGGGTATGCCCCCGCGCACCGCTTTTCCCCCCGGGGCGCCCCCACGCGGAAAAAACCCCCCCCCGCGCCAATCCCGCTGAGAACCCGCTGCGGTGCCGGTGTCTCAGGTGGTCGTTTGCTCAGCGGCTTCGCCGCTGACAGGAAGGACGATGGGGCCTGGTAGCGGCTGGTTTTTCTTTGGGTTGGGAACGCTCCCTCCGCCTGGTGGTGGGGGGAGCGTTCTGCTGCGGTCGTCCACTTCGGACTTGGTCAGCCCAGGGCGTTCACTGCGATCTTCGTGGCTTCGACGATCAGCGCGTCGTCGTAGTCGGCGTCCACCGCCGCGCGGTCCGACAGCACCGACAGCATGATCGGCGCCCGGTTCGGCGGGTGGATCACCGCGATGTCGTTGCGGGTGCCGTGGTCCGCGGCACCGGACTTGTCGCCGACGCGCCAGCCCGCGGGCACCCCGGCCGGGATGAGGTCGGTGGTGAGCGTGTTGGCGCCCATCATCTCGTTGAGCAGCGCCCGCTGCTCCGGCGCCAGCACGTCCCCGGTGGTGTAGGCGCGCAGGCTCGCGGCGAGCGCGCGCGGCGTGCTGGTGTCCCGCGGGTCGCCGGGGGAGGTCCGGTTCAGGTCGGTCTCGGTCCGGTCCGAGCGGGTCGTGGTGTCGCCCAGCCCGCGCAGCGCGGCGGTGAACTCGGCCGGTCCGCCGAGTTCGCGGAACAGCAGGTTCGCCGCGGTGTTGTCGCTGTAGCGGATCGCGGCGTCGATCACCTCGCGCAGGGTGAGGCCGTCGGCCACGTGCTGCTCGGTGACCGGCGAGTTCTCGACCAGGTCGGCCTGCGAGTAGGTGATGCGGCGGTCCAGGTCGGCGGGGGAGTTGCGCCGCAGCACCTCGCCGGAGGACAGCGCCTTGTGCGTGGAGGCGAACGCGAACCGCTCGTCGGCGCGGTGCACGACCTCCCGGCCGGTCCCGGTGTCCAGCGCGTACACCCCGAGGCGCGCGTCGAACCGCCGCTCCAGCTCGTCGAACTCGGCCTGCCGCGCGGTGGCGGCGGACGCGGGGGGAGTGGCGGCCGAGGTGGCGGGCGCGGCGCTCACGCCGCCGGTGCACCCCGCGAGGGTGAGCGCGGCCAGCGCGGCGACCGCGACCTGGTGGAAACGCTGCTTGAGCACGGGTCTTCCCTTTCGTCACTGCCCGACGAGCCGGTGCGGCCGTCGGCGCGACCAGTCTCACCACTCCGCGGCCATGCTGTCCAAGACGGAAACCGAGGTTCTCATGCGGATCCGGCATACACTGCGGTCGTGGACTTGGTGGGTGGGTGCCGGGCGTTCGTCAGCGTCAGCGAAGTGGGCAGCTTCACCGGCGGTTCGGCCGCCGCGGGCATCCCGCAACCGGTGGCGAGCCGCCGCATCGCCGCGCTGGAGCGGCATCTCGGGGAGCGGCTGTTCGACCGCTCGGCGCGGCGCGTGCTGCTGACCCCGTTCGGCCGGGACCTGCTGCCGCGGGCCCGGCAGCTGGTGCGCTCGGCCGACGCCCTGGAGCAGGACGCGAAGCGGGCCCGGCTGCGCCCGGTGCGGCTGGCGGTGCCCGCGACCTGCACCACCCGCGCGCTGGCCGAGCTGGACGCGGCGGCGCGCACCCACGAGCTGTTCCTGGAGTTCCGGCGCGCCGACCCGGCCGAACGGGTGGACCTGGTGCGCACCCTCGACGTGCGGGCCGCGCTGGTGGCGGTGCCCGCGGACGAGGCCGAGTGGTCGGTGCCGCTCGGCGTCGCCGGTACGACCGAGCGGCACCGCGGGCCGGTGCACCTGGATTCGTTGCGCGCCGGCCGCGCCGAGCGCTCGCCGCGGCGCCGGGTGTGGATCCAGCCGGAGGACGACGTGCCGCACGTGCGGGACCGGTTGTTGCGGGTGCGCGACGCGGTGGGGCTCCGGCCCGCGCAGGTCGCTGTGGCAGAGTCGCTGAGCGCGGGCGCCGCCGAGGCGCTCGGATCGGCGGACCTGCTGCTGTGCTCGGCCGAGCAGGCCGTCGAGTTCGGGTTCTTGTGGCACCCGGTCGCGGAACTGCCGCTGGCGCGCGGCTACGGGATCACCGCGGAGGCCGGGTACGACGCGGACCTGCTGCGGACGGCGCTGCGGGCGGACGTCGCCTGCTGCCTCGGCGCGGTGGACGGAACCGGACTGGAGAACGGGTGAACGCGGAAGCACTGATCGGCGAACTGCTCGCCGAACTCGACGACGGCGGGCTGCGCGGCTCGTTCCTGGTGCGGGACCTCGATTCCGGGCGCGAGATCGGCATCGAACCGGACGTCGCCCACCCCGTCGCCTCCCTGATCAAGATCCCGCTGGTGGCGGCGACCCTGGAACGCGTCCGCCGCGGCGAACTGGACGGCGCCGCCGAGGTGCTGGTGCGGCCCGGGGCCATCACCACGCCCGGACCGACCGGGCTGAGCCGGTTCCGGCATCCGGCGCGGGTGGCGCTGGACGACCTGATGTACCTGGCGGTGGCGCTCAGCGACAACGTGGCGGCCGACGCGCTGTTCGCGCTCACCTCGCCGGCCGAGGTCACCCGGATGCTGCGGGAGTGGGGGCTGCGCGGCATCACCGCCCGCCACCTGGTCGGCGACCTGTCGGAGACGCCCGCCGAGCGCTTCGCCGCCGCCGACGTGCACCTGGCCCACGCGCTGGCCATCGGCGCCCGCACCGCGGATCGCGGGCATCCGCTCGCGCAGCTCGACGTGACGCGCGCGAATTCCGGGTCGGCACGGGATTTCGTGGACCTGCTGCAGGAGTTGTGGCGGCCCGACCGCATCGCCGAACCGGTCGCCGAGCGGACGCGGGAGCTGCTGGGCGCGAACCTGCTGCGGCACCGGCTGGCCCCGGACTTCAGCTCGGACGCGACCACGTGGTCGTCGAAGACGGGCACGCTGCTGAACCTGCGGCACGAGGTCGGCGTCGTCGAGCACGACGACGGGCACCGGTTCGCGATCGCCGCGCTCACCGAGTCCCGGGTGCCCGCCGCCACCCAGCCGGAGGCCGAGTTCTTGATGGCTCGCACGGCCCGGAGGCTCCGCGACCACCTCCGCCGCTGGTAGTCCGGTCCTGAGCGACGATCGGGCGGTGGGGGCGCCGGGTCAGCCGGGCAGCGCGCCGATCTCGGGCCGGGCGCCGGCGAAGGTGCGCCGCAGGTCCCGGTCGGCGAAGCGGTCCCCGGCCCGTTCCAGGTGGCGGCGCCCGCGCCGGCTGCGCGCGACGAGCCCCGACTTCACCAGGTTCGCCGCCCAGATCGGGGGAATCGCCCAGCTCGGCGTCACCGGCAGCGCCAGGTCCCGCAGGCCCTGCTTGCCGAGGAAGAAGCGCAGCATGCTCAGCAGCCGAAGCCGCGCGTACCGCCCGGCCAGCGGACCGCGCCCCAGCGTCGGCTGGCCGTCGACCAGCGCACCGGACAGCGCCGCGCCGGCCGGTGTCACGTCGTCCTGCACGCGCAGCACGTGGTAGTTGAACCGGTTCTGCTCGCGTTCGGTGTCGAACAGGAAGTCCTCGTCCACGCCCAGCAGCCAGCCCACGTACTTCCAGGCGTGCATGATCGCCCGCGATTCCGCCGGGGTGACCAGCCAGCCGAGCGCCCGCACCCCCAGCAGCAGCGTGCCGTTGAACAGTCCCAGCGTCGCCGCCTGGTCGGCCTGGTTGATCGGCAGCCCCCAGCGCTGCACGTCCCACCGCCCGTTCGTCTCGAAGCGGTGGTTGATCAACGCGTGCATGGCGCGGACGTGCACGGTCAGCCGGAATCCCTCGCCGTCGCGGCGCATTCCGCCGGGGCGGCTGGTGGCCAGCGCCCACTTCTTCGTCTCGCCGAGCCGGCGCATCGCGGTCGCGCCGGTCAGCCCGCCGGTCGCCACCAGCAGGTCCGGTGGGCCGCCGAACCGGTAGCCGCCGATCAGCGACAGCTGCAGCAGCACGTCGTCCACGTTGCGCCCCATCCGGCGGATGGCGCGCGCCCCGCGCTCCACCAGGTCGGGATCGACCCAGTCGGGGGTCCGCTCCACCACGGCGAAGAACTCGCGCAACGCCGCAGGCGCGTCCGGCGGCACCCCGTCGTCCAGCGCACGGGCGAACTGCGCCATCGTCACCCGCTGCTCGGCGGGGACCTCGCGGCCCATCGCGCGCACCAGCCGCGCCCCGGGCTCGTCGCGGGTGAACATCCGCCGCCCGATGCGGTCCACCAGCTCCTCGTCGAGCTCGTCCACCCGGGCGGCCAGCCGCAGCACCCGCCCGATCCGCCGGGAGCGCTCCGGGGCGCCGAAGAACCGGTCCGGGTACACCGCCCCGGGAGTGCGTTGCGTCACAGGTGAGGTCATGCCGATGATGCTGACACGAAGATTCATTCGCGTTCAATTCGCGTTTCCGGAGGTGCCCGTGGCCGCTCGAACCCGGCGTCCGATGCGGCGCGAGCCCAGCCAGGAGCGCTCCCGCGCGATGGTGCGGCGCATCCTCGACGCCGGGTACGAGGTGCTGCTGGAGCACGGCTACGACCGGGCGAGCACCGGGCGCATCGCCGCGGCGGCGGGCATCAGCCCTGGGTCGCTGTACCAGTACTTCCCGGACAAGCACGTGCTGCTCGGCGAGGTCGTGGACCGCTGCGCCGACCGGCTGCGCACTCGCATTTCGCGCGCGTTCGTCGCCAACCTCGCGGGCGGCTCGCTGCCGGACGCGGTGCGCGGCAACGTGCTCGCGCTCATCACCGCGTTCGAGGAGAACGCGGGCCTGCTGCGGGTGCTCTACGAGCAGCTGCCGCCGAACGCCGACACCCGCCGCGCCGACTTCAAGCACCGCATCGACGAGCTCGTCACCACCGCCCTGCTGGGGTACCTCCCCGGCGGTGCCCGGGCCGACGCGGTGGCCTGGGTGCTGGTGCGGACCGTGGAGAACCTGGCGATCAGCTACGTGCTGGACCCGCCCGAGGTGGACCGGGAGGACGCGGTGGAGGAGATCACCGCGCTGCTCACCGGTTACCTCGCGACCAGGCTCGATCCGGAGCGACGCTGACCGAGGGCGGCGGGAAGCAGCGGTCGGGGCACCGGCGCACGTCCGGAGAGTTCACCGCGCGAGCGGCGGCACGGTCAGCAGAGGGTGGAACGAGTCGATGCTCGCGTTCTCGCCGACCGCGATGCCGTCGGCCTCCACCCAGGCGTGCGCGCCGAACGGGTCGGTGCGCGCCCCCACCCGCCAGGTCGGCCACTGCCCGCGGCAGCGGCACAGCAGGGCGATGGCGATCGACCGCGGCAGGCAGCCCTTGCCGGCGCAGGTCAGGCTCACCGCCACCACGGCCTGCCGGATCGCGAGTGCTCGATCGTGCTCGGCTGGCCGAGCCCGGCCGCGGATCACCGTTAGCACCGCGCGAATCCGGCGCGGCGGCAGCCGGGACAGGCCCAGCGCGACGACGACGGCGAACCGTGCCGCCAGCCGGTCCCGCAGCGGCGGGCGGGCGGCGCTGCGGAACAGCGCTTCGGGGGTGCTCACGAGCGCACCGCCAACCGGGCCGCCGCCAGTTGTTCGGTCAGTTCGCGCACATCGCGCAGCGCCTCGTCCAGGCCGACGTCACCGGGTGGGCTGTCGGCGACCAGCGCCGCCGCGACCTCGTGCTCCCCGGCGCCGTCGAGCAGCATCCGCAGCGCGGTCGCCGCGGATCCGTTGAGCTGCCAGTACTCCCCGGACCGCTGGTCCAGCAGCACCGATCCTTCGTCGGTGCCCGCCAGCGACACCTCGTGGTGCAACCGCACTCCCATCAGGACACCTCCTGCTCGACGAGCTCCGGTGCGGTCTCCGCTTCGAGATCGCGCAGCCAGCGCTCGCAGCCGAACGTCGTGGACATCGCGTACGGGGTGAACAGCCGCAGCTGCAGGCCGGTGCACACCGACCGCAGCCGGTCGGCGTCGATCAGGCCGAGCGCGGCCAGCCGGGAGTCCTCGCACAGGGCGGCGAGCGCGGCGACGTTCCGCCGGATACCGCTGTGCTCCAGGTTGGAGCCCTCCGCCTTCGTGGACCGCCGCAGCGATCGTTCCGGGACGAGCCCGCGCATCGCCTCCACCAGCAGCGGCTTGTACCGCCACGGCGAGCGGCGTTCGTGCGGCCGGGCCGCGGCGCAGGCGGCGATCACGGCGTCGTCCAAGTACGGCGAGGACAACCGGACGCCTCCTGCGGCGTAGACGGGCACGGTGCCGCGCACCAGCCCGGCGCACTGCCGGATGCCCCAGGTCGTGTGGTGTTCGGTCCACGGCACGTCCCGCGCCGACTCGGCTTCGGCGATCAGCAGGTCCCGCACCGCGTCCACCGCGTCCGGCGTCGCCCACGGCGGCAGCTGCAGCAGCGCCGAGGCCCCTTCGTCGTCCAGCGGGGACGCGATCACGGTGCGCGCCCGGTCCGCCAGCCACGCCGGGTAGGTGCGCCGCTGTTCCCACGCCATCCGCGCGATGTCGGCCCACGTCCAGTGCTCCAGCGCGCGGTAACCGCGCAGCTGGGCGAACGCGGTCCACGGGTGGCGGAGCAGGAAGTCGAACACCCCGGCCGATCCGCCGGGCAGCACCTCGTCCCCGCCGTCGCCGCTGAGGTGCAGTTCCGATCCGGCCGCGCCGAGCTCCGCCGCCAGCGCCCGGTAGGTCCGGCGGTCCTCGATGCCGGGGAACGGTTCGTCCCACGGCAGCCCGGGTTCCAGCAGGTCTTCGTAATGCGTGGGCAGCTCGCCGAACTCGTACTGCAGCCGGTTGATGCGGGGCAGTGATTCGGCGGCCAGGTCGGCCCATTCCGGGTCGTCGTCGCCGAGGTCTGCGGCCAGCGTCGTCAGCGTCGTCAGCGGCCGGTCCTCGCGGGCGGCGAGGAAGCACAGCGTCGTGGAGTCCAGCCCACCGGAGAGGTCGCTGCTGAGCACCAGCCCCGATCCGGTGCGCGCTCGCACCGCCCGATCCAGCGCGTCGCGCAGTCCGACGGCGGCCTCGGCCAGCGGGAGTTCGGCCGGTGGCGGTGTCCAGCGGCGGTGCGCCCGGGGGCGGCCGCGTTCGTCGAGCACCAGGCAGTCGTCCTCGTCGACCGCCTGCACCCCGGCCCACAGCGGCGCGTGCACGGTGTGCAGCGCGACCTCCGAGAGCAGCAGCCGCAGCAGCAGCCGCTGCGGGTCCACAGTGGATCCGGCGAGCGGGCCGAGCACGTCGGCCCTGGTGGCGGCGGCGGTCACCCCGCCGATCCGGGTGTGCATCAGCTTGCGCAGCCCGGAGAGGGTGCCCTGCGCGCGGACCTTGCCGCGGACGGAGGCGAACAGGTGGTAGCAGCCGGGGACGTCGAACGTGGTCCGGTCCAGGTCGGTGACCGAGCCGGCGCGCCGTGCGATCCGGTCCAGCTCCGCGGTGTCGGCCGCGCACACGCCGAGCGCCGCGACCCTGCTGCCGCCCGCCGAGCCGACCCGCAGGTCCGCGGGATTCCAGTCGCCGACCAGCCAGGGCAGCCCCGAGTGGTGCTGCACCCGGCGGGCCGGGCGCAGGGAGTCGGCTATCGAGGCGGATTCGGGGTGGTCGGGCAGGACCACGAGCCATTCGCCGTTCATGGGTTGCCGCCGTTCATGGGATGCGCGCCTCCAGCCGGGTCGACGAGGGGTGGCGCGAGCCGCAGTGCGCACGGCTCGCCCCCGCTGCTCAGAGCAGGATGTGCCGCGGCCGACGGCGGTGTCCCTTGTCCTTGCGCACCGGACGGCTGTGCTGGGTCAGCTTCTGGAACTCGCCGACCTTGAGGATGGTGGGCTTGGAATACATGGCCACTCCTGGGAATCGGTGTTGCCCGGATTCGGTGTGGTGCACGCTGATCAACGCATTCCGATGTTATCCGCGGGGCGGGGTGGGAAACCATGTCGCGGGCCGGGAAAAGGCTGCCGAGGAACTGCCGCGCGCTGTCGTCGGGGGTGGATATTCCGTCTGGTCAGTGTCGTAGAGCGTCCGTGCTGATCTCGTTCGGGTGGTTTTTCGCCATTCGCCGCATCCGATTCTCGCCGGGCGCGCGAAAAGCCTCGCCGGACGGATCCGGCGAGGCTGGCGGATCGAGCGGATCGGAAGTTCGGAAGGCGGCGCGGATCGGGTGGAGCGGGCCGATCGGGAGGTTCGAAAGGTCGAGCGGGTCGGGTAGGTCGAGCGGATCAGGTAGGTCGAGCAAATCGGGTCGGCCGCACGGATCGGGTGGAGCGGGCGGACCGCGGCGGACCGCGGCGGACCGCGGCGGACCGGCGTCGGATCACCCAGGTCGCACGGTGCTGCTCTCCGCGACCTCGCCCGATTCCAGCGCCACCACCGAATCCGCGGACCGGATGGTGGACGGCCGGTGCGCGATGACGAGCAGCGTGCATTCGGCGGAGACCTTCGCGATGGTCTCGGTCAGCGCCGCCTCGTTCGCGCTGTCGAGCTGCGAGGTCGGTTCGTCCAGCAGCAGCAGCCGAGGCCGGGGCAGCAGCGCCCTGGCGAGCGCGACGCGCTGCCGTTCTCCGCCGGAGAGCAGGTCGCCGTGGTCGCCGACGGGGGTGTCGAGGCCGTGCGGCAGCCGTCGCACGAGTGGTTCCAGCGCGGCCAGCGCCACGACCCGCTCGATTTCCCCGGGTTCGGCGTCGGGTCGGCCGTAGGCGATGTTCTCGCCGAGCGTGCCGTGCATGATCGGGCAGTGCTGCTCGACGAGGCTGAGCCGCGCGCGGCAGTCGGTGCGGCTCAGCTCCCGGGTGTCGCGGCCGTCGAGCAGGATCTTCCCGCGGTCCTGGTCGTAGAACCGGGCCAGCAGCGCGAAGATCGTGGACTTGCCGGCTCCGGACGGCCCGACCAGCGCGGTGTGCGTGTGGCGCGGCACCGCGAACGAGACGCCGCGCAGCACCGGCCGGTCCGGTTCGTAGCCGAACCACACGTCGCGCAGTTCCACCGCGGGCACGTCGGAGGCGGCCGGTTCGCGCGGCACCGCGGTGATCGGCGCGCGGTCCTCCTCGACCGGCATCCGGGTGACGTCGTCGACCCGTTGCAGCGCGGCCATCCCGCGCTGCAGGGTGGCGAGCACGTCGAAGATGTTCGCCATCGGCGCGGCGATGTAGGTGACGTACAGCAGGAATCCGACCAGGTCGGCGAGCGAGGAAGCGCCGCTGACCACGCGGATGCCGCCGACGACGAGCACCGCGATCAACGAGGCGTGCATGGCCAGCGTCATCGCCGGGTTCACCACCGCGTCCCGCCTGGCCGCGCCGAGGTTCTGCCGGTACACCTGCTGCGCCAGGCCGCCGATGCGGTCCTGCTCGCGGTCTTCGGCGCGCAGCACCCGCACGGTGCGGATCGCCGAGAGCGCCCGCTCCAGTTCCGCGGTCATGCCGCCGAGGCTGTCCTGCGCGTCCTCCACGGACCGGCGGATCCCGGTGAGCAGCAACGTGGTCAGCGCCCCGATGGTGCCGATGATGGCCAGCACGATGAGGAACATGGCGGCGTCCAGCCAGATCATCATGGCGGTGCCGCCGACCACCACGAACACGCCGACGACGACCTCGGACAGGTCGTAGGCGAGGGTGTCGCGCAGCAGGGTGGTGTCGCTGGTGGTGCGGGAGAGCAGGTCGCCGAGGCGGCGCTGCTCGTAGCCGCGCATCGGCAGCCGCAGCAGGGTGCGCACCACGCGCTGCCGCAGCCCCAGCACGATGCCCTCGCCGGAGCGCTCCAGCGCGTAGGCGCCGAGCGCGGTGATCACCGCTTCGCTGAGGAACACCACGGCCAGCAGCCCGATCAGCGGCAGGTACGGCTGCTGCCGGGAGAACGAGTCGATGGCGCGGCCGGCCAGCAGCGGCTGCACCAGGCCGAGCGCGGCGCCCAGCAGGGAGAGCACCAGGGCGAGCGCGATCGCGCGCTGGTGCCCGCGCGCGACCTGGACGAGGTCGCGGACGCCGACGCGGCGGCCCGGTTCGGCCGCCTGGTCCGGTTCGGGGATCTCGTCGTCGTCCGAGTCCTCGCTGCGCCGGGTGGACCGGAATGCTTGTAGCACGGGGCTCCTTCTTCCTGCGGGTGCGCGGGTTCCGGTGAGCGGTACCCGGTCGCGGCGTGGCCGCCGGATCCGCCGTGGGGCGGATGCCGGCTCTCCGGTGCCGGTGTCCGCGCGTTCGGTTCAGCGCCTGCTGCCGCACGGTGGTGGCCGGGGCGCGGGTTCCGGTTCGGGGTGGTCGGCGTCCTCGCCGGTGATCAGTCCCCACCGGGTGGCGGTGGCGATGGCTTCGCTGCGGTTGCGGGACCCGAGCCGGTGGTAGATCTCCCGCACCAGCCGGTACATCTGACGTTCGGAATAGCCGGTGGACTTGGCGATGTCGGCGACGGGGTTGCCCATGGCGAGCCGGGTGAGCAGGTCGCGGTCGACGCCGGTGAGCTGCACCGCGCCGGGTGGGCGGCTCGGCCCGGTGCACAGGGCGCGGGCGACGCCGCGCGGCAGCAGCACGTCGCCGCGCAACGCCAGCCGCAGCACCGAGATGATCTCGTCGAGGTCGGCGTCCTGGGCGGCGGCGCCGTCGGCGCCGAGGCGCAGCGCGGCCCGGTAGTCGTCCGGCCCGGCCGCGTCGAGCAGCGCGATCAGCACGCCGTCCGGCCGGGCGCGACGGAGCGCGGCGAGGGCGGCGAGGTCGCGGCACGGCACTTCGACGAGGCAGGCGTCCCAGCCGGTGCGCTCGGCCGCGTCCGCCGGGGTCGATTCGCGCACCTCGAACGCGTCGGGCGCGGAGTTCCGCAAGCCGAGGGCGAGGCCGCACCGGTAGGCGGGGACGCCGTGCGCGATGAGCACGATCGGATTCCGCGTGGCTTCGTCGCCGGAAACGCTGGTCCGCACCTTTCCTCCTCCGAATCGACATGGCACATCGAATTCGCACGATGCGGCCCCGCAGTGCAACGAGCACTCCGCGGTATTCCTCGCCGGACGGGAGCCGCTTTCGCAGGGGTGTTCTCGCCGCGATTAGGAGCGGCCGTGCGGCCGGTCAGGTGCGTCGTGCTCCGCGATTCCGGGCAGCGTGCATCTCCCCATCGACGCGTCCGGAATTCGTCGTTTTCCCAGTTATGTCCACGCTACGCGAACCGGCGGTATCCGGGTACGCCCCAACGGGTAGTGAAATTCCTGCTCCGGAGTGACTTTCGCGCGGGTGGCGAGGTGATTTCCCGCCTGCTTCGCTTTCGACATTCCAGCGGGACATTTCCACCGCGCCTCCGGTCGGGCGGTGCGGGTCATCTCCCGCCGGTGTCGCGCAGTTCGCCGCCGGACAGGTGCAGCCGCCGCGGCACGTCGACCTCGGAGAGGAAGCGCTCGTCGTGGCTGACGACGACCAGCGCCCCTTCGTAGGCGTTCAGCGCTTCGACGAGCTGCCCGGTGCTGACCAGGTCGAGGTTGTTGGTGGGTTCGTCGAGCAGCAGCAGTTGCGGCGCCGGTTCCGCGCACAGCACGCACGCCAGCGTCGCCCGCAACCGTTCACCGCCGGAGAGCGCGCCGACGGGCAGGTGCATCCGGTCGCCGGCGAACAGGAATCGCGCCAGCACGTGCATGAACCGGGTCCGCGGCAGTTCCGGGGCGGCGTCCCGCAGGTTCTCAGCGGTGGATCGGTCCAGGTCGAGCAGGTCGAGCCGCTGCGACAGGGACGCGATCCGCCCGTCGAACCGGGCGATCTCCCCGCCGTCCGGCGCGAGGTCGCCGCTGATCAGCCGCAGCAGCGTCGACTTGCCGGACCCGTTGCCGCCGCTGAGCGCGATGCGCTCGGGGCCGCGGATGGCGAGGTCGATCCCGTCGCCGAACAGCGCGTGACCGCCCAGGTCCAGCCGGATTCCGGTGCCGTGGAACAGGGTTCGCCCGGCGGGCACGCGCGTGCCGGGCAGCGTCAGCGCGAGCACGTCGTCCTCGCGCACCGCCCGGTTCGCCTCGTCGAGCCTGCGGCGGGCGTCGTCGACGCGCTGCCCGTGGGTGTCGTCGGTGCGGCCCGCGGATTCCTGCGCGCGCCGCTTGCGCGCCCCGGCGAGGATCTTCGGCAGCCCGGCGGAATCGGCGTTGCGGGCCGCGTTGCTCGCCCGCCGGTCGGCGCGTTCGCGGGCCTGCTGCCGTTCCCGCTTCTCGCGCTTGAGCTCTTGTTCGGCGTTGCGCACGTTGCGCTCGGCCACGTCGCGTTCGGCGAGCCGCGCCTGCTCGTAGGCGGTGAAGTTCCCGCCGTACCACCGGATCTCGCCGCGGTCGAGCTCGGCGATGCGGTCCATCCGGTCCAGCAGTTCCCGGTCGTGGCTGACCAGCAGCAGGCAGCCGCCGAACTCGGCGAGCACCCGGTGCAGCCGGTCGCGCGCGTCCCGGTCGAGGTTGTTCGTCGGTTCGTCCAGCAGCAGCACGTCCGGCCGCTTGAGCAGTTGTGCGGCGAGCCCGATCGCCACCGCCTGCCCGCCGCTGCAGGTGCGCAGCGTCCGGTCCAGTGCGATGTCGCCGAGCCCGAGGCGGCCGAGTTCGGCGCGGGCGCGTTCTTCGACGTCCCAGTCGGAGCCGACGACGGCGAAGTGCGCCTCGTCGACGTCCCCGGCCTCGATGGCCCGGAGCGCGCGCAGCACCGGCGCGATCTCCAGCACGTCCGCGACGGTGCGATCACCGCGCAACGGCAGCGTCTGGGGCAGGTAGCCGACCACGCCGTGCGCGGTAGCCGTGCCCGAGCGCGGCGCGAGCTCCCCGGCGAGCAGCCGCAGCAACGTGCTCTTGCCCGCGCCGTTCGGCGCGACCAGCCCGGTGCGGCCCGGGCCCGCCGTGCACGACAGGTCGTCGAACACCGGCGTGTCGTCCGGCCAGGAGAAGGTGAGGTGGGAACAGGTGATCAACGCATCGGCCATGGTGGGCTCTCCCGCGTCAGGCGGGCGCACCGCAGTCGTGCTTCCGATCACGCGAACACCGGCGGACCAAAGGGGAACCGGTGAATCGGGGGAGCACTGGGCAGCGGCCCGAGGAACGAACAGTGGTGGGGTACGACGACGCGCCCTCCGAACCACCCGGATCCGGGCAGCGGAGGCGCACGGCACTCCGAGCTCACCCGGAGATGTCGTCCTCGCTCACCACGTCGACCACTCCTTCACCACCGGCCGCGACCCGGCCACCGACCAGCACCGTAACAGCGCCCCACAACAAGACAAACCGATTTTCGCCGGTGGAGACGCGCCCGGACGAAGCCCGACCGTCAGAACTTCGGCAGATGCCAGGTGAGCGTGCCGGCCGTGCCCAGTGAGCATAACGACTTGCGTTATTAACGCGGTGCGTTACTATGGGGTGGTGCTCAGGTCGTTCGCGGACAAAGACACCGAAGCGGTGTGGCACCGCCGCCATGCCCGCAAGCTCGACCCGAAGGTCGCCAGGATCGCCTTACGTAAACTTGCCATGTGCACGCTGCCGAGCACATCAACGACCTTCGCATCCCGCCAGGTAACCGACTCGAACAGCTCAGCGGCGACCGAGCCGGACAGCACAGCATCCGCATCAACCAGCAGTGGCGCATCTGCTTCACCTGGCACGGCGGCGACGCCCACGACGTCGAGATCGTCGACTACCACTGACAGGAGGGCCAGGATGAACACCGACACCACCATGGACCCGGTCCACCCCGGCGAGATCCTCAACGAAGAGTTCCTCCAGCCCCTCGGCATCAGTCAGTACCGGCTCGCCAAGGACATCGGCGTCCCCGCCCGGCGGATCAACGAGATCGTGCACGGCGACCGCGGCATCACCGCGAACACCGCGCTGCGGCTGGCCCGCTACCTCGGTACCAGCGAGAGGTTCTTCCTCAACCTCCAGGAGCACTACGACCTGGAGATCGAGAAGGACCGGCTCGGGGAAGAGCTCGACCGGATCACGCCGCTCGCCAACGCCGGCTGACGACGAACCATCGCGCTCCATCCTTCGGTTCGGGGCGGGGCGCGGGTCACCCTGCACGCGCGGGGCTCACTCTTCACAGGTGAATACCCGGTATTCACCGAGCGGTCCATCCCCGCGTGCGCGGGGCTTACGACTGCGCCGACGGCGCGAGCCGCTGCAGTGCCGGTCCATCCCCGCATGCGCGGGGCTTACGAGGGCTAGCGGCGCGGGACCTTTCCCAGCGCCGGTCCATCCCCGCGTGCGCGGGGATTACCCTTTTTGAACTGGGGATTTAGGTGGGGGTGTGTGCGTTTTGGTTCGGGTCCTGCGGGCTGTGGGTCAGTGGTCGTAGGTGCCGGTTTTGAGGTTGGTGAGGAAGGTGGTCCAGGCCGGGGTGGTGAAGGGGAGTACCGGGCTCTGGTCGCCGAGTTTGCTGTCGCGGACGGCGGTGCGGCCGGGGAGTGCGGCGATTTCGACGCACTGGCCGTTCGGGGTGCTGCGGGAACTCTTGCGCCACACCGTTTCCGCTGGGCCGGAGTCCTCCGAGGTCTGCCTGTTCAGCTGGATCACGTGAACTCCTCTGAGCGCAGGACCCTTGGTTTCCTGGCGGTGGCCCGGCCTAGCCGAGCCGCGAGAGGGCGACGCCCATCCGGGCGATTCCGGATGGGTTTGAGCCGTCAGCGGTCGAAGGTGCCGTGCTTGACCGAGGTGAGGAAGGTCGACCAGGTGCCTTCGCCGAAGGGCAGGACCGGGCTGGTGTCGCCCAGCTTGCTGTCTCGGACGCCGGTCAACCCCGGGATCGAGGCGATCTCGACGCACGCCGCGCCGCCGCCGTTGCTCCTCGTGCTCTTGCGCCACGTCGCCTGGCTGAAGTCCGGGGCGTTCATGCTTCGCTCCCTATCGTGCTCGCAGCTCCCCGGCGATCGACTCGATGAACTCCGTCGACGCGGCCGGGGACAGCGCTGTGTCCTGTAGAGCGCCGAAATTCAGGCTATACGACTCCACTGCGGCCGGATCCTCCACGTAGACGCATCCAGTCAGGTGTTCAGAGAAGGCGATGTCCGGGTCTTCCGGTTCAGCGAAGCTCAAGATGATGAAAGGCGATCCCATCGCCGGTGTTGCTCCGGCGGCGAAGGGCAACACCTGAATCTCAACGTTCGGCAGCGTCGACATCTCCACGAGATGTCCGTGTTTTTCCTGCATGACCTCGGCGCCGCCCACCAACTGGCGCAACGCGGCTTCGTTGATCACCGCTGTCACGGACACGGGGTCGTCCCCGAGTAGCCCCTTCTGGCGCTCCGTGCGGAGATTTGCACGATCGCGGGTGACCGAGTCGTCTGCGCGCGGAACCCAAGCTTGGGCGAGTGCGCTGGCGTAACCCTCGGTTTGGAGCAATCCGGGGATCAGGTCGACGGCGAATTCGTGGACGTGATCGGCTTCCGCATCGAGTCCGACGTATTCGCTGAAGTTGTTCGCCAGGCTGTCGCCGTAGCTCTGCCACCAGCCGCGCTGGCGTGTTGGAGCGAGAGCGCGACGTACTGGTCCCGTTCCGCCTCGTTGACGCCGTAGATGGCGGCGAGCGCGAGGACTTCGGCGGGGCCGGGGATCTGGTCGGCGTTCTCGAAGCGGCTGACCTTCGCCTTGGACCACTGCAATGCGGCGGCGACGTCGTCCTGGACAACGACGTGGCCCGAAAAGCCCGTCACTGGGCCAGAACCCACCAACGATCCCGGGAACCCGGATGAAGGCACCACCACGATCCGCACCGAACCGGCCTTGCCCGGGCGATCTCGCGAAACCAGCCCGCACCGGCTACGTCCGCCACCTGACCGGCGACCTCCACCACGATCCGGCCCTGACGACGACCCTCTACGCCCGTGTCCTGGAAGGTCTCCGAAAACTCTGACGGCGATGCGCCGATCGACACCGGTGGATCATGCCGCACCGCTCCGGCGCGCGTGGCCGATCTTCGTCCGCGGGTCGCGGTCAGAGCCAGAACGGCCGGTCGCCGCGCTGCGCGCCCTTCGACAGGAACTGCATGTCGCCGTGGACCGTCCTGCGCGCTTCCAGCCAGGCCTCGTAGCGCAGGGCCAGCCCGTCGCCGCCTTCGCCGCGTCTGATCCGATCTCGGTGGACGTGCAGCTCCCGCTTCGGCATCTCGGCGACGCGGCGGATGTAGTCGGCGACCGCCACGCCCTCGCTCCTGGCCGCATCGGTCAGGACGCGCAGTGCTTCCGGAGGTATCTCGGAGATCCGGTCCAGGTGGATCCGGTAGCGGATCGGCGATCCGTCCTGGAGTTCGTCCTCGACCCAGCCGTCGTCGTGCGTGCGCCGCGACATCGTTCCCCCCGCCGTGCGACCGCCGCGATCGGGCCGGTCCCGACGTCCAGCGGTGCCGCTCGAATGATGGTCGGCGGCAGGTGCGGCACGACAGGGCCGACCGGGTGCGCTGCCGACGGCGCCGGGCGAGCCGGTGGGAGACCGTCCGCACCCGGCGTGATCTCGGCCCGCGCAAGGCCGCGCGCGTGCGGGGCGGGGCCGCCGGCAGGGTGACGTGCCCGGGTCAGGACAGCTTCCGGTATCACCGTCCCGGCGCCTTCAGCGCGCGCGGACCAGCCGCCGACCCGCGGAGCTCACCGTGGCATGCGTCTCCTCGTGCGGGTTCGCCCCCGCGCCGGGGCGCGGATTGGCAAGATCGACCGGATTCCGAACGACCGGTGGGTGTGGTGTTGAGCGAGATGATGGACGCGCGCGCGAATTCTTTCGTATTGGGCCAATGGGAGCGAGTGGGCGCGGTGCCACCGGAGGCTGTCGGGTACGTGCCGATGGTCGCGGTGGACGAGCCGGGACTCCTGGCCACGGGGACGACGCTGTTCCACGGCAACGGATTCGGGAAGACCGCCACCGTCGTCGACCAGGTGGAGCGAGCCTGGAATACCGGCAAGGTGGACCTGCTGGTGTGGGTGGAGGCCGGATCGCGTGAATCGATCCTGTCCACCTACGCGACGGCGGCGGCGAAACTGGGGCTGCGCTCCGGTCGTGGCCCGGAGCGGGACGCCGTGCGCTTCCTGGAGCACCTGACGGCATCCGCTTCCCACTGGGTGGTGGTGTTGCACGACATCGCGAGCCCGGAGGTCCTCGAAGGACTGGTCCCGCCTGCGGGTGGTCGAGTGCTCGCCACGTCGCGGATCGGACCGGACGAGATCGCCGAGGTGCTGCCCGACGTCACGGCGATCGAGCTGCCCGGGCCGATCGATCCGGAGCGGCACCTGACGGCGAGGGGAACCGGCGGTACGAGCGACGGCATGTCGGCCGTCTCCCGGACGTGGGGCGACGATCCGCTCGCGCTCGCGATGATCGCCGCCTACCTCCGGCAGAACCCGATCGGCCACCAGGAGTACTTCGAGCGGTTCCAGGCCGAAGGCGGCTCGCCGAGCGCCTTCCCCACGCGCAGCGCGCTCGCGCTCGCGAGCCGCACGGATCCGCTCGCGAGCCGGCTGGCGGATCTCCTGTCCGCCATCGACGACCACGGGGTCCCGGTCGAACTCATCACCAGCGAGCCCGTGCTGCGCCACCTGCGCCAGGACTCCGATGTGGACCCGAGCCCGAACGACGTGTCGGCGGCACTCCGCGTCCTGTGCGACCTGGAGCTGCTCACCGAGAAGCAAGACATCATCCGGTGCTACCGGGGCACGCGCCGCGTCCGGTGGGAGGACCTGCCGGAGGCGGAGCGAGGCCCGGTCGTCACCACGATCGCCGACGGCCTCGTCGAGATCGTCGCCGACGCGGACGCCGCCGGGCATCGGATGTTCCGGGCCAACATCGAGTTCCTGCTCGGTCTCGGAGACCACCTGATCCGGCCCGAGGTGCACGACGCTGTCGGGGAAGTGGTGCAGAGCCTCGGAGACCACGGGCTCGGCGCCGCCCAGGCGGACTTCCTCCGCCGGATGGCGACGCGGTGCACCGACCTGCGCGGCCCCGACGACCTCTCGACCAAGTTGCTGCGCACCATGGCGGACGCGGAACGAGATCGTGATCCGGAAGCCACTCGTGCCGCCCTGGAACCGGCGCTGACCGCAGCGAACATCGAACCCGGACCGGACCACGACCAGACCGTCGAATGCCGGGAGGCGCTGCTCGACGTCCTCGACGGACTCGGTGCCGCCGCCGCGGCGGTGGAGGTCGCCGCGCACGCCCGCGACTCCCGGTCACGTCGGCTCGGGCCCGGGCATCCGGACACCGTCGCGGCATCCCTGGACGTGGCGAAGCGTCGGCACGAGCTGGGCGATGCCGCGGCGGCGCACGGCGAATGGGACGCGCTGCTGAGCGAACGAGCACCGGAATCCGATGAACCGGGCGCGACCGAAATCCAGGTGCACCGCCACCGGATCGGCGTGCTCACCCACGGGGACCCGGACCGGGCGCGGGCGGAGCTCAGCGAGCTGATCACCCGGGCGGAAGCGGCACTCGGCACGCAACATCCGGTCGCTGCGGACTGCCGCGAAGACCTCGCGGGCGTGCCGGGAGGAGATCCGGCGGCGAATCTGGAGCTGCTGGCGCGGGTGGTCGTCGACCGCACCCGCGCGCTCGGCCACTCGGCCCCCGACACGCTGCGAGCTCGGCTGCACGCCGCCCGGCTCCGGTCGGGGTTCGACACCACCGGCGCGCTGATGGAGCTCGAGGGCCTGCTGCCGGTGCTGCGCCGCGCGCTGCGCGCCCCCCACGCCGATTCGGTGTTCGCGGCCCAGGAGATCGCGGGGCTGCGGTGCACGTCGGGTGATTGCGCAGGCTCGCTCGCCGCGCAGCACGAGTTGGTCCGGGAGCTGGAGCGCGAATGCGGCGCGGAACACCACCAGACGTTCGCGGCCCGCGACCACGCGGCGTACCTCCGGGGCTGGTGCGGCGATCCGGTGGGAGGGCAGCAGGAACTCGACCAGCTGGCGTCCGACCTCACCCGCACCGTCGGCCCCGCGGACGTGCAGACCGTGCACGTCGAGCGGAAGGCGGCCGTGCGGCTCGGGGAGAACGGCGACCCGCACGCCGCGGCGGACCGGTTGACCGCGCTGGCCGAGCGGCTCGCCACCGAGGCCGACTGGGCGGGGGTGGCCTCGTTCGAACTCCGCGCCGAGCTGGCCTGGTGGCAGTCCGCCGCGGGCCGGTCCGAGGACGCGGTGCGGACCAGCGCCGCACTGCTCGCCGACGTCCGCGCCGCGTACGACGAACAGGATCCGCGGCGGACGCCGTACCACCTGAGCCTCGCGCAGTTCCGCGGCTGGGGCGGAGATCCGGCGGCGGCCGCGGCGGAGTACCGGCGCGTGCGGGACGCACAGCTCGCCTTCCAGGCGGTGGACCACCCGGACGTGCTGCGCACCCGCTACGCACTGGTGGATTGGACCGGCTGGGCCGGGGATGCCGCGGGCGCGGTGGCACTCGCCGAGGAGCTCGCAGTGGACTGCGCGCGCGCACTCGACGCCGACGATCCGACGAAGCTGGGCGTGGACGGGGCGCTGGCGACGTGGCGCCGCGCGAACGGAGATGCGGTCGGCGCAGCGGAGCAGTACGCGGCGCTCGCGGCCGACCACGCGCGGGTTTACGGCCCGATCGCGTCCAGCACGATCTGGGCCGCGGACTCGGCCGCGCAGTCGTGGGCCGCCGCGGGCGACTTCGCCGCGGCCCGGCGCACGTACGACGAACTGGTGATCAGGCTCAGCAGCATCGTGGGCCCGGACCACCCGGAGACGTTGGACGTCCGGCACCTGCGGGCGATCTGCGGCGCGGCATCGGACCCCGCGGCGGCGGTGGCGGACCTCGAGTTGCTCGAACGGAACGCGACACGGGTGCTCGGCGCGGCCCACCCGGACACGCTGCGCGTGCGCCGGGACCTGGCGGAGATGTGGGCCGTGGCCGACGATCCGCGCCGCGCGATGATCGAATTCGACCGGCTCGCGGTGGACCGGGTGGATGCGTTCGGTCCGGACCATCCGGACCTCGACGAGCCCGCACCGGGAACCCGCGGGACCCCTGGCAGCGCTGCCGCCGCGGCCGCCACGCTCGACGGGGTCGTCGCTGCCCTGGAGGTCGATCGCGGCCCGGGCAACGCCGTGGTCGCCCGAGGCGTCGCGGCCGAATGGCACGGACTGGCCGGGGATCCCGCCGGAGCGGAGTCGGCCCTCCTGGAAGCGACCGCAGTGGCGGAGGACTTGCTCGGCGCCCGTCACCGGGACGTGATCCGGTTGCTCGACCGGCTCGCGTGCTGGCACGCCCGCAACGGGAACCACGCCGCGGCAGCCGAGGTGCACCGCCGACTCCTCGGCTTGAAGGACATGACCAGTGACCCTGATCGGAACGAGATCGCGCACCACTGCCTGTCCATCGCGATCAACCTCGATGCTGCCGGTGACCGAGCCGAGGCGGTGCAGGCGTTCGAAGACTGGGCGGAGCGGAGCACCGCGTTGTTCGGGGCGACGCACCTGCGGCCGCTCGACGCCTGGTCCGTCGTCGTGGAGCACCGCGGCAACAGCGGCGACGTGGCAGGCGCTGCGTCGCTGGCCGCCGCGCGGGGAATCCTGGTCGAGAGGTACCCGCGCCCGCGCCCGAGCCCGCGCACCGCGCAGGAGCTCGCCGCGCACGAGCGGCTCGCCTACTGGTGCGCTCGAGGTGGGGAGGCGGCGGCCGCGGCACAGCTGTACCGCGAGACCGCGCTCGGCTGGGCCGCGACCGCCGGACCCGACGATCCCGACGCGCTGCGCACCAGGGAACTGGCCGCTCTCTCGCTCGGGGACAGCGGGGATGCGGCGGGCGCCGCCGCACTGCTCGACTGGGTGCTGGCCGACCACGAGCGCGTCTACGGCGCGCGCCATCCCGTCACCGAAGCCGTGCGCGAACGCCGGATGCTCCGAGCCGACTAGCGGAGCGGCCCACCCGCCCCGGGTGGGCCGTTCCCCACGTCAGTAGAGCTGCCGGTAGCCCTGCTGGAGTTCGTGTTCCAGGTGGGCGGGGTCGATGCCGAGGCCGGACTGGGCGGCGGCGATCTCGCCGGGGGAGGGGATCTCGGCGGCGAGGGACTGGATCTCCGGGTCCCAGAGCCGGGAGCGCAGCAGGGCGCGGCCGCAGTGGAAGAACACCTGCTCCACCTCCACGACGATCGCGAACATCGCCTCCTTGCCCTCCACGCGCATCCGGGCGAGCACGTCCGGATCGTCGGTGGGGTAGCCGCTCCCGTTGATGCGCAGCACCTCCACCACGCCGGGCACGAGGAACAGCAGGCCGATGCCGTCGTTCTCGGCGAGGTTGCGGAACGAGTCCGCGATCTTGTTGCCCGGCCGGTCCGGGATGGCGAGCGTGCGCTCGTCGAGGACCTTCACGAACCCGGGGTAGTCGCCGCGCGGGGAGCAGTCGGCGCGGCCCCGCGCGTCCGAGGTCGACATCGACAGGTACGGGGAGTGCGCGATGAACCGGTGCGCGTGCGCGTCGACCCGGTCGCCGCCCTTGAGGGCCTTGACCACGTCGTCGGGTTCGCCGAGCCGGGCGCGCAGCTCCGCCATCGGTACTCGTCGTGGCCGGGTGCCAGCGAGCGTCATCCGGGGCTCCTTCCGCAGCGCTGGTGGCGATGTCTTCGCAGGTCGTGCCATGATTATGAGCAATTGTTCGGTTCGTGCGCCACTCGCTTTCGCGCCTGCCCAGGGAGGTTCCGTGAGCTCCGGAGAACGACGTCTGCGACCTCGGAAGACGCCGCGCCAGGTGCGCGCGGAGCTCACCAGGGAACGCATCCTCACCGCGGCTGCTCACGTTTTCACCGAGCACGGCTACGCGGCGGGCACCACGAATCGGATCGCCGAGCGCGCCCGGATCTCGATCGGCTCGCTCTACCAGTACTTCCCGAACAAGGACGCGATCCTGGTTGAGCTGCTGACCAAGCACCTCGACGAGGGCATCGCGGCGACCCGAGCCCACCTTGCCGCGCAGCGGCCGGCCTCCGTCGAGGAAGAGGTGCGCGGGTTCGTGCGGGCCGCCATCGCGAACCACCTGGACGACCCGAAGCTGCTGCGCGTCATGTTCGAGCAGGCGCCGCGGTCGCGAGAGCTGTTGGAGAAGATCGAGCGGCTGGAGCAGGAGCACGTCACCCGCGCCCGCGAACTCATCGCGCGGTACTCCGAGGTGCGGGTCGGCGATCCGCGGACCGCGGCACGGCTCGTCGTGTCCACTGTGGAACTCGTGGTGCACCAGCTGATCTCGTCGGCCGACCCGATCGACATCCCCGCCTTCGAGGACGAGCTGACCACGATGCTCACCCGCTACCTCACCGGCGGCCCGCTGCGGTGAGCCGTCAGCCCAGGGCCGCGGTGATGGCTCGGGTGGCGAGGTCGTCGAGGGTGGCGGGCTGCCGGGTGCGTTCCAGCGGCAGCTCCCCGGTGACCGAGGCGCCGAGGACCTCGCGGATCTCGCCGGTGTCGTAGAAGGCGCGGACCTGGCCGAAGTACTCCACGAGCCGCCGCGCCGAGCCGGCCAGCGGATCGGCGCCGGCGATGGGGTCGAGGAACGCGTTGACCAGGTTCCAGGAGCCGTGCTCGCGCACCACCGCGAACACCACCTCCGGCAGGGTGCGGGCGGCGGTCTCGTTCGGGCGCGCATCGGGGACGGCGCGCACCAGCGCCCGCAGCCAGCCGTGCGCGGCCCGTTCGGCCTGGGCGCGGTCCCCGCCGAGGTTCGCGGTGAGCTTCGCCAGGTCCAGGCGGGCGTAGCGGTAGTAGCAGGCCGCCGCGAGCTCCGCGGACTCCGCGGTGGTCCCGGCGGCGTGGGTGGACAGGGCGTCGGCGACTTCGCAGGCGGGTTCGGCGGTGAACTCGTCCTCGTCGGAGATCGTGCCGCCGAACAGAGCCACGTCGATCGCCTGCCGGGGGGCGAGCACGCGCTCGGCGGCCTCCCGCTGCTGCGCGGCAGTCTTCACGTTCGCCAGCGCCAGTTCGTCCTGCCGCGCCTGCTCGGGATCCGCCGCGTTGGCGATGATCTTCTTGCGGCGGGTGGCGCGGTCGGCGTAGTCCTCGCGGTTCTCCAGGCAGAACCGGGCGAGGCGCTCACCCGCCCGGTCCGCGGTGAACGCCACCGACGGGGTCAGCTCGCCGCTCGCGAGGCCGAGGCCCAGTTCGTAGAACGCCTCCCGCACCAGGTCCCCGGTGTCCGCGCCGGGATCGTCGGCGCAGCTCGCCGCGTCGATCCAGCGTCCCGCGTCGGCGATCAGCCGCCGGGTGGAGACGCCGGCGGAGGCGAGGGCCAGGTCCTGCTCGGCCAGCAGGGCGCGCGCCGACCGGCGCAGGTACCGGGAGGGGAGCTGCTCGCGCGCGACGTTGCCGAAGGTCGCGCGCCGCGGCCCTTCCCCCTCGTCCCGGCCGAGCTCGGTGGCCGGGACGGACTGGAGCAGGTGCAGTTCGACGATCATGTGGTGTTCCTCCGGGGAGTGAGCTCGCGGGAGCGCGGCAGGCCGCTGCGCGGGTCGGACGGGCGCACCGGGCGTGCGCGGGCAGGTCGTGGCGCCAACCCGCACCGGCGGTGCACCGGCTCCGGCGGCGGGCGTCGTTCCCGCGCGGCGGCACCCGGAAGCGTCCGGCCGCTCGGCGCGGCGGCTCGTCCGGCGGACCGGAACTCACGGGCTGTCCTCCGGGCAGGAAGGGGTACGACGGGGAGTCAGGGGACCATCGGCGAGCGGAGTGCCGCGGGACGCGTCGCTCCTGCGGCCGGTGGGGCCATCGGTTTTCCGCTCGGCGAAGCGGAGAATCCAGGTGCACTCCTCGCTGAGTGCGTTCCGGAATGCGACCTCGATCGACGGTAGCAAGCCCGGACCGCGCTGCCAACGCGCCCCTCTCGGCGCCGTGAACTGCGGAGACCGCGGGGATCGGTGCCGGGAACATCGGATGACCGAGCGTCGCCGGAAGCGCTTCCAGCGACGATGGCCGTTGCTCACGATTACCGGAACGGAATGGTCTCGCTGCGGGATCTTCCTGTGATCTTCATTTCCCGTTCGCCGCGGCCGTTCGGCCGAGTCCGCGACGGCTCCATTCGGCGCGACGGTCTCGTCCGCCGGTTTCGGCCGGTCCTGGGATGGAAAGGAATTGGAGAGCGGAAAAGGTCGGTGTCGCCGCCGGTAGGGCGATTCGACCGCAATTGTGCCCGCCCGCTGATCGAGCCCGGTCGCTCCTGGGATCGGCGCACCCGGAACGTGCGATCCTCACCTCGTCCCGGTCCGGGAATGCCGCGGGCCCGAATGGGCGGAGATCTCCGGGTCGCGCGTCGCGGGCGGTGGGCCGGAACCGCGGTGCGCATCCGGATTCCGCCGCCCCGCGCGGAAACGGGCGCAGGTGAGCGGGGTCGCCCCCTGCCGCGGGCCCGTCCGCCGGAGGCTCGGGAGCCGGCAGGCGCTCTCCGCCGGTCCCGGTGCTCCGAGAAGGCGCGAAGCTCGGGCGGCCGGTGGTCTCCGGGCGATTCGGCGGAGTTGCTGGTGATTTCCCTAGAAGTGCGCCTGGTGATTTCCTTAGACGTGCCGGAATGGTGGTTCTGAAGATTGCGAGTGGTTCCGCGCCGTCTCTAGCGTGGTCTCCAGATTGATCCCGATCGGGGTGATCGCTCATTCAGGAGGCGCGTGATGCGAACAGCCGAGCCGGTGCACCGGACCCGCGTGGTGGAGGCGGCGTGAGCGCGGTGCTGTTCCCCGGCCAGGGCTCGCAGCGCACCGGGATGGGCGCCGAGCTGTTCGAGCGCCACCCCGAGCTCACCGCCCGCGCCTGCGACGTGCTCGGCTACGACCTGCCCGAGCTGTGCGCGCGGAACCCGGACGGTCGCCTGGACGACACCCGCTGCACCCAGCCCGCGCTGTACGTGGTGAACGCGTTGTCCTACGTGGACTCGCTGGAACGCGGTGCGCCGGCAGGGGATTACCTGCTGGGGCACAGCCTCGGCGAGTACAACGCGCTGCACGCGGCCGGTGCCTTCGACTTCGAGACCGGGCTGAAGCTGGTGCTCAAGCGCGGTGAGCTGATGTCCCGCGCCGATGGTGGTGCGATGCTCGCCGTGCTGGGCACCTCGCGCGCCGAACTGCGCGCGCTGCTCGTGGAGCACGGGCTCACCGACCTGGACCTCGCGAACATCAACACCGATGCGCAGCTGGTGCTCTCCGGGGCGCGGGAGCGGATCGAGCGCGCGCAGCAGGTCCTCGGCGAGCAGGACGTGCGGGTCGCGCGGCTGAAGGTCTCCGCCGCCTTCCACTCCCGGCACATGGCACCCGCCCGCGACGAGTTCGCCGCGTTCCTCAAGGGATTCCGGTTCGCGCCGCTGCGCGCCACCGTCATCGCCAACCTCACCGCCCGCCCCTACGCCGAGCGGGACCTCGCCGCCACCCTCAGCGAGCAGATCGCCGGGTCGGTGCGCTGGCTCGACAGCGTCCGCTACCTGCTGCGGCACACCACGCTGGACGACTGCCGGGAAGTCGGCGACACCCAGGTGCTCACCCGCATGGTCCGCCAGATCGAGGCCACCCCGGAAGCCGCGGAACCGCGGCCCCGGCTGTTCTGCGTCGCCTACGCCGGTGGCGACGAACGCGCCTACGCCGGGCTCGCCGAGCGCACCGACCTGGACGTGGCGGTGCTGGAACGGCCCGGGCACGGCGCCCGGATCTCCGAACCGCTGCTGGCCGACCCCGGCGCCATCGTCGAAGACCTGCTGGCGCAGTTGCGCGACCGGCTGGACCGGCCGTACGCGCTGTACGGGCACAGCCTCGGCGCGCGGCTCGCCTTCCTGCTGTGCCACCGGATCCGGGACGAAGGCCTGCCCGAGCCCGCGCACCTGCTCGTCTCCGGCGAGAGCGGGCCGTCCATCCCCAGCCGGGAGCGCGACACCTGGCGGCTGCCCACCGCCGAGTTCTGGGCACACCTGGACCGCCTCGGCGGACTGCCCGCCGAACTGCGCGAGCACGCGGACCTGATGGCGTTCTACGAGCGCATCCTGCGCGCCGACTTCACCGCGCTCGGCGCCTACCGGCACCCGCGGGTGCCACCGCTGGACGTGCCCATCACCGCGCTCAGCGGCGAGGACGAGTGGTTCACCGGGGACGACCTCGGCGCCTGGCAGCGGGAGAGCACCCGGCCGCTGCGCACCCACCGGTTCCCCGGCGGCCACTTCTTCATCCGGGAGCAGTGGCCCGCGCTGGCCCGGATCGCCGGTTCCGCGTTCGCCGCGTAGCGGCCGGTTCCGGGACGACCACGACGACGATGCGGAGGACCGCGATGAAGGACGAGTTGAAGGACTACCTCGAAGAGCAGTTCCTGTTCGAGTTCGACGCCGAGACCACCGAGGACACCGACCTGTTCAAGGCCGGGATCCTCGACTCCTTCGGCTACATCTCGCTGATGGCGCACATCGAGGAGCGCTACGGCGTGCAGTTCGAGGAGGACGAGCTGCTCGGCAACGTCATGGTGTCGCTCAACGGCATCGCCGCCTTCGTCGACGGTGCCCGCGAGCGGGCGCTCGAAAGCCGGTGACGCCATGTGCGGCATCGCCGGGTTCTACGGCAGCCCGCGCCCTCCGCGGGAGTACGCGGACCTGATGCACGACATGCTCGCCCAGATCGAGCACCGCGGCCCGGACGAGGCGGGCTGCCTGCTCGACGACCGGATCGCGATGGGCACGGTGCGGCTGAGCATCATCGACCTCGCCGGTGGCCAGCAGCCCGTGCTCAGCGCCGACCGGCGATTCCGGTTGTGCTACAACGGCGAGCTCTACAACTACCGGGAGCTGCGCGCCGAGCTGCGGGCGCGCGGTGCCGCGTTCCACACCGGGTCGGACACCGAGGTGGTGCTGAACGCGTGGGCGGAGTGGGGCCCGGACTGCCTGCCGAAGTTCAACGGCGCGTTCGCGTTCGCCGTGCACGACGCGGTCACCGATGAGCTGCACCTGGCGCGGGACCGGTACGGCAAGCGGCCGCTGTTCGTGGCCCGGCACGACGGCGCGCTGCTGTTCGCCTCCGAGATGAAGGCGTTCCTGGCGTACCCGGGGTTCCGCTTCGAGTTCGACCCGGACCAGCTGGCCTCGCTCTACGCGACCTGGACGCCGCTGCCCGCGCACAGCGGCTACCGCGGGATCGAGCAGATCCCGATGGGCGAGTACCTGTCGGTGCGCGGCGACCAGGAGCGGCGCGGCCGGTGGGCGCCGCTGGACCTGACCGCCTGCCCGGCGCCGGAATCGGAGCAGGAGGCCGTGGAGCTGGTGCGCGGCGACCTGGAACGCGCGGTGGACGTGCGGCTGCGCAGCGACGTGGAGGTCGGCGTGTACGCCTCCGGCGGGCTCGACTCGTCGATCATCGCGCACCTCGCCGCCCGCCGCACCGACCATCCACTTCGGACGTTCTCGATCGAGTTCGAGGACGCCGAGTTCGACGAGTCCGCCGAGCAGGACGAGCTCACCGCGCACCTCGGCACCCACCACTCGAAGCTGCGCGTCACCGACGCCGACGTCGCCGAAGCGTTCCCCGACGCCGTCCGGCACGCCGAAGTGCCCGCGTTCCGCACCGCGTTCGTGCCGATGCACCTGCTGTCCCGGCAGGTCCGGCGCGAGGGCATCAAGGTGGTGCTCAGCGGCGAAGGCGCCGACGAGGCGTTCCTCGGCTACGGCATCTTCAAGGACACCCGGCTGCTGTCCGAGTGGGACGCGCTCGACGACGAGACCCGCCGGGAGCGGATGGGGCGGCTCCACCCGTACCTGGCGCACTTCAGCGGCGCCGACGAGCAGCGCCGGATGCTGGGGCTCTACCAGCAGTTCTCCACCGAGCAGCGGCCCGGCCTGTTCTCGCACCAGATGCGGTTCCAGAACGGCCGGTTCGCGGCCCGGCTGCTCGCCGAACCCGGCGATCCGCTGGCCGCGGTGGAACGGCTCGTCGCCGAGGAACCCGGCTACGCCGAACTGGACCCGGTGCGGAAGGCGCAGTGGCTGGAGTTCCGCACCCTGCTGGCCGGCTACCTGCTGTCCACCCAGGGCGAGCGGATGGCGCTGGCGCACGGCGTGGAGAACCGCTGCCCGTTCCTGGATCCGGCGGTGGTGCGCCGCGCGAACTCGGTCAACGGGCGCTTCGGCGACCCCTACGACGAGAAGCACCTGCTGAAGCTGGCCTACGCGGACGTGCTGCCGGAACGCATCGTGAAGAAGGGCAAGTTCCCCTACCGCGCACCGGATTCCGCGGTGTTCGTGCGTTCCCGGCCCGACTACCGGGACCTGCTGCTGGACCCGGACGTGCTCGGCGAGATCCCCGCCCTGGACGCGCGGTTCGTGCGCAAGTTCGTCAACCGCGTCTACGACGCCCCGCCGGAACGCATCGGCACCAAGGAGAACCAGGCGTTCGTGCTGCTGGCCTCCACGGTGTGGCTGCACCACTGGTTCGTGCGCGGGCACGGCCTGAACCGCGATCCCCTGAAGGTGCCCCTGCGGGTCCTCGACGAGCGCACCTGCGCGGCCGCCTGACCTCCGAGTCCCGCGCGCCGCCCCCGGCGGGCGCGCGGGACGGGCACGACCACGACCGGACGAGCCGACGCGGGCCGCAGCGGCACCGGTGCTGAGACGGAGACGACTTCGATGGACCACGGAACCGATGACCACGACATCGCCATCATCGGCACCTCGCTGCGCCTGCCCGGCTCGCGGACGATGGACGAGTTCTGGGGACACCTGGCCGCGGGACGCTCGCTGATCAGCGAGGTCCCGGAGCGGCGCTGGCGCAAGGAGGACCACCTCGGCGACCCGCGCCGCGAGTTCAACAAGACCAGCAGCGCCTGGGGCGGGTTCGTCGACGACGTGGACTGCTTCGACGCCGAGTTCTTCCAGATCTCCCCGCGCGAAGCGCAATCCATGGACCCGCAGCAGCGGATGGCCCTCGAACTCAGCTGGCACGCGGTGGAGGACGCCGGGTACCGGGCGGACCGGCTCGCCGGCTCGGCGACCGGGGTGTTCATGGGCGTGTGCCACTGGGACTACGCGGAACTCGTCGAGCAGGAGGTCGCCGAGGTCGACGCCTATTACCCGACGGGCGCGGCGTACGCGATCATCGCGAACCGCGTCTCGCACCACTTCGACTTCCGCGGGCCCAGCGTCGTCAACGACACCGCCTGCGCGAGTTCGCTGGTCGCGGTGCAGCAGGGCGTGCAGGCGCTGCTGGCCGGGGACTGCGAGTACGCGCTGGCGGGCGGGGTGAACCTGACCTGGTCGGCACGCCACTTCATCGCGTTCGCCAAGGCCGGGATGCTCTCCCCGGACGGGAAGTGCCGCGCGTTCGACGCCGGCGCCAACGGGTACGTGCGCGGCGAGGGCGGCGGCGTGGTGCTGCTCAAGCGGGCCGCGGACGCGCGGCGCGACGGCGACCCGGTGCACGCGGTGATCAAGGGCATCGGCAGCAACCACGGCGGGCGCACCAGCTCGCTGACCGTCACCAACCCGGACGCGCAGGCCGAGCTGATCAGCGGCATCTACCGGCGGGCGGGCGTCGCGCCGGAGACGGTGAGCTACGTGGAGACGCACGGCCCGGGCACCCCGGTCGGCGATCCGATCGAGATCCGCGGGCTGAAGAAGGCGTTCGCCGACCTGCGCGGCGGTGCCGAGACCCCCGCCGAGCACCGCTGCGGCGTCGGCTCGGTGAAGACGAACATCGGCCACCTGGAAGGTGCCGCCGGCATCGCCGGGATGCTCAAGGTGATCCTCGCGATGCGGCACCGGCAGCTGCCGGGGACGGTGCACTTCCGCAAGCTCAACCCGCTGATCAAGCTCGCGGGCAGCCCGCTGCACGTCGTCGCCGAGCTCACCGACTGGGACCTGCCCGGACCGCTGCGGGCGGGGGTGAGCTCGTTCGGCTTCGGCGGCACCAACGCGCACGTGCTGCTCGAATCCGGCGCGATCGTCCCCGCCGACGAGGAGGCGCTGGGCGAGTGGTGGCTGCCGGTGTCCGCGCGCGACGAGCAACGGCTGCGGGCGAGCTGCGCGGTGCTCGCGGACTGGGTGCGGCGGCGGGTCGAGCGGGGCGAGCGGCCCGCGCTCGCCGACATCGCCCGCACCCTGCGCGACGGCCGGGTGCCGATGGCCGAACGCGCCGCGTTCCGCGCGGCCGACCTGGAGACCTGGGCGGACCAGCTGGAATCCCTCGCCGCCGGGGAACGCCCTGCCGGGTGCGAGCGCGGCCGCGCGGGCGAGGACGTGCCCGCCGGGCTGGACGCCGAGGACCTCGGTGAGCTCGGCGCGCGCTGGCTGGAGCAGGGGCGGTACGACAAGTTCGCCGCCGCCTGGGCCACCGGGCTGCCGGTGGACTGGTCGCAGTGGCCGGCGCAGGGGCGGCGGCTGCACCTGCCGGGCTACGCGTTCGCCCGCACCCCGCACTGGTTCACGCCCACCGCACCGTCGAACCTGAGCCCGCGGCCCGTCGAAGCCCCGGCCCCGGCGGTGTCCGAGAGCACCGCGCCCGAGACCGCCGCGCCCGAGACCGCCGCGCTGGGTGCCGGGGAGCGCTCCGGCGAGGACTGGACCTTCCCGGTGCGCTTCGACGACACCCAGGGCTACGTGCGCGACCACGTCGTCGGCGGCACCCGCATCGTGCCGGGCGTGGCCGTCCTGGACCTGGTGCTGGCCGCCGCGCGGGCCGCGGGGCACCGGACGCCGCGGGTGCGCAACGCGGTGTGGATCCGCCCGCTGGCCGTCGGGCCGGACGGCCTGGACGCCCGGCTGCGGCTGACCCCCGGCGGCGACGGGCACGACTACGCGCTCGCCGACGCGGCGGGCGAACCGTACGCGAGCGGCCGCGTCGAACCCGGTGCGGACGCGGCGGAATCGGTGGACCTGGCCGAGCTGCGCGCACGGCACCCCCGGGAGCTGGCCGCCGACGCCGGGTACGCGGCGCTGCGGACCAGCGGCATCGAGCACGGGCCCGCGCTGCGCGCGCTGACCTCGGTGCGCACCGGCCCGGACGGGGTGCTGGCGGAGCTGCGGCTGCCCGCAGCGGCGGCGCCCGGGCCGCGGCTGCATCCCGCGATCCTGGACAGCGCGCTGCTCGCCGCCCTCGCGGTCGGCGGCCCGGACGGCGGCTGGCGGGAACCGTCGGCGCCCGCGGTGCCGTTCGCGCTGGACGAGCTCACCGCACCCGCCGCGACCAGCAGCACCGCGCACGCGTGGCTGCGCCCGGCCGCGGGCGCGCGCGGGCGCGGCAAGGTGGACGTGGACCTGTTCGACGAGTCCGGCCGGTTGTGCGCCCGGTTCACCGGCTACACCGCCCGCCCCCTCGGCGGCGCACCGGCCGCGGAACCCCAGCATGACCTGCTGGAGGTCACCGGAGCCTGGATCGACGAACCGGCCGCGGCGGAGGGACCGGCCGGTCCGGTGGTGGTGCTCAACGCCGCCCTGGACGAGGACCTGGTGGCCGCGAGCGCCGCCCGGCTCGGCGCGGACGTGCTGCCGCTACCGGTGCCGGTCGGGGCCACCGATGCCGCCGCGATGCGCGCCGCGTTCGAGAGCTGCTACGGCCACCTGCAACGGCTCGGCGGCAAGGGCCGGGTGCTGGTGGTGGCGCCGGGCGAACCGGACTCGCCGGTGTTCGGCCCGCTGGCGGCGCTGCTCAAGACCGCGCGGCTGGAGGATCCCGCGTTCCGCGGCACGCTGGTGCTGCTCGACGGCTTCGACCCGCGCGACGCGGCCCGCTTCGAGCGCGTCGTGCACACCGAGGCCGCCACCGAGGACGCCGAGGTCGCGCACACCCGCGACGGGCGGCGGCTGCGTCACGGCACCACCGAGATCCCGGCCGGTGCGGCGGGGGAGAGCCTGCTGCGCACCGGCGGCGTCTACTGGATCACCGGCGGCGCCGGGGGAATCGGGCGGTTGCTCGCCGAGCACCTGTGCCTCCGGTACGCGGCGACCGTCGTGGTCAGCGGCCGCTCCGAGCAGGGGCCGCCCCAGCCGCACGAGCGGGTGCACTACGTGCGGGCCGACGTCACCGACGCCGCGAGCGTCCGGGATGCGGTCCGCACCATCCGCGCCGAGCACGGGCGCCTGGACGGCGTGTTCCACGCGGCCGGGGTGCTCGACGACGGCTACCTCGCCACCAAACCCCTCGCGAGCACCGCCGCCGTGCTCGCCCCGAAGGTCGACGGCACCGCGCACCTGGCGGCCGCCACCGACGACCTCGACCTGGACTTCCTGCTGCTGTTCGGTTCCGTCGCGGGCGCCTTCGGCGGCGCCGCGCAGGCCGACTACGCCGCCGCCAACGCCCACCTGGACGCGTTCGCGCTGCGGCGGCAGGCCACCGGCGCCGAGACCCGCGTGCTGGACTGGCCGCTGTGGGCCGACGGCGGGATGCGGATGGACGCCGCCACCGCCGCCTACCTGCGCAAGCGCACCGGCACCGTGCCGCTGCCCACCGAGGCCGGTCTCGCCGCCGTGGAGCGGGCGCTGCGCGCGGGAGCACCGGTGCGGCGCGTCGTGCTGCACGGCGAACGCGCGAAGCTGCGGGTGTACGCGGGGCTGGACCGGCCGGTCGCGGCGGTCCCGGCGACGACCTCGGCCCTGGCCGCCGTCGAGCTCGACGACGCGGAGCTGGCCGAGCGGGCCCAGGACTTCCTGCGCGCGGTGTTCGCGGAGGTCACCCGGCAGGACCCGGACGGCATCCTGGCGGACGAGAAGCTGGAGCACTACGGCATCGACTCCATCGCGATCGTCGACCTCACCAGCACCCTGGAGGACTCGTTCGGCTCGCTGCCGAAGACGCTGTTCTTCGAGCACGTGGACCTGCGCGGGGTGGCGGAGTACTTCGTCGCCGAGCACCGGACGCGGCTGCTGGAACTCGTCGCCCCGGTCGAGTCCGCGGTGGAGGTGAGGGACGAGACCGCTGCCGCGGGATCTGATGGCGCTGGGCCGCAAGGGAGTCCGGTGCTGGAGCCGACCGTGGCGGCGACGACCACCACGATCCCGGCCACTCCGGCCGCTGCGATTCCAGCCACCGCCGGAACTTCGGCTACCGCGACACCGGCTGCGGCCGGAAGTTCGTCCGCTGCACCGACTTCGGCCGTCGCCGCCACCCCTGCCACCACCGCGACCTCTGCCGCCACCACGACCCCGCGCCCGGCCGACCCCCGCCACGACCCCGGCCGGCACGACATCGCCGTCGTCGGCATGGCCGGGCGCTACCCCGGAGCGGACACCCTGGAGGAGTTCTGGGACCTGCTCAGCGAAGGCAGGCACAGCTTCGAGACCGTGCCCGCATCCCGCTGGCGCCACGGCGACATCCACTTCGACGAGCGCGACGTGCTCGGCAAGACCGTCGTGCGCACCGGCACCTTCCTGCGCGACGTGGACGCGTTCGACCCGCGCTACTTCAACATCTCCCAGCGCAACGCCGAGATCATGTCCCCGGAGGTGCGGCTGTTCCTGCAGACCGGGGTGACCGCGCTGGAGGACGCCGGGTACTCGCGGGAGACGCTGCGCCGCCGCTACGACGGCGACGTGGGCGTGCTCGTCGGCTCGATGAACAACAGCTACGCCTACTACGGCTTCCAGAACATGCTGCAACGCGGCACCACCACCAGCGGCAGCGAAGTCGGCGTGATGGCGAACATGCTGTCCTACCACTACGGGTTCACCGGCCCGTCGGTGTTCGTGGACACCATGTGCGCCTCGTCCGCGGCGTGCGTGCACCAGGCGGTGCGGCTGCTGCGCGACGGCGAGACCCGGATGGTGGTGGTCGGCGGGATCAACCTGATGCTGCACCCCTACGACCTGATCTCCACCTCGCAGGCGCACTTCACCACCAAGTCCGCCGACGTGGTGCGCAGCTACGGGCTCGGCGCGGACGGCACCATCCTCGGCGAGGGCGTCGGCGCGGTGGTGCTCAAACTGCTCGGCGAGGCCGTCGCCGACGGCGACCACGTGTACGGCGTGATCAAGGGCAGCGGGCTCACCAACGCGGGCGTGCGCAACGGGTTCACCGTGCCCAGCCCGCAGCAGCAGGCCCGCGCCGTCGAACGCGCGCTGGACGACGCCGACGTGGACGCCCGCACCATCAGCTACCTGGAGGGGCACGGTTCGGCGACCTCGCTGGGCGATCCGATCGAGATCAAGGGCGCGAGCCTCGCGTTCGGCCGGGACACCGACGACACCGGGTTCTGCGCGCTGGGCTCGGTGAAGTCGAACGTGGCGCACCTGCTGTCCGGCTCCGGGCTGGTGGGGCTGACGAAGGTGCTGCTGCAGCTGCGGCACCGCACCTTGGCGCCGTCGCTGCACTCCGAGACGCTGAGCCCGGCCATCGACTTCGCGGCGACGCCGTTCGCGGTGCAGCGGGAACGCGCCGCGTGGGAACGGCCGGTGGTGCGCGGTGAGCAGGTACCGCGCCGGGCCGGGATCACCTCGATCGGCGCGGGCGGCATCAACGTCCACCTGGTGGTGGAGGAGCACGACGGCACCGTGGTCGCCGCCCCGGACAGCGGCGGGCCGCAGCTGCTGGTGTTCTCCGCGATGACCCCGCAGGCGTTGCGCACGGTGCTCGGCGACCTGCGCGACCACCTGGGATCCGCGCGACCCGGGCTGGACGCGCTGGCCTACGGGTTGCAGACCGGCAAGAACGAGCTGCCGTGCCGGCTGGCGTTCGTCGCCACCGACGCGCGGCACGCGCTGGAGCGGATCACCGCGCTGTCCGGGGTGGACCTGACCGCCGATGCTCCGGTGCTCCCGGAGGGCGTGGAGTTCGTCGCCAGCACGCTGCGGCAGCGCCGCGCGGCGAACGCCGCCACCGTCGAGCAGGCCGTCGCCGGCCGCGACCTGGCCGCGCTCGCCCGGCACTGGTCGCAGGGCGCCGGGGTCGACTGGGACCGGCTGTGGCCGCTCGGCACCCGGCCCGCGAAGCTCTCGCTGCCCGCCTACCCGTTCGAGCGGGTCCGCTGCTGGTATCCCGAGTTCGACGACGCGCCCAGCGTGCTGCGGCCGCTGGCGTTCACCCGCCGCGCACACCCGTGGGTGGGGGAGAACCGCTCCGACCTGCACGGCGTGCGCTACGAGCTGAAGCCGCGCGGCGACGAACTGCTGGACTACGTGCACACCGCGGGCCGCAAGCGGCGGTACGCCACCCTGGCGCTGCTGGACGGCGCGCTGGCCTTCGCCCGCGTCGCCGGGATCACCGGTCCGCTGCGGGTCCGCGACGCCGAGTGGGCGGCGCTGCCCGCGCCCGCCGACGAGACCGAGACCCTGGAATGGCGGCTCGGCGGCGCGTCCGGGGCGCACCGGGTGGAGCTGCGGCACGCCGACGGCACGACGCGGTTCGCCGCCACCGTCGAAACCGTTGCGGGAGAACGGGTTCCGGACGTCCCGGTGGACGTGCCCGACGAACTCGACCAGGACGGTTTCTACGCGGCGCTGGGCGAAGCGGGCCTCGACGCGCGGCCCTACTCGCGCAGCGTCGAGGGCGTGGCCCGGCTCCGCGACGGGCGGCTGCTGGTGCGCGTCGGCGAGCCCGCGCTGTGCCAGGACCCGCACAAGCGGCACGTGCACGTCCCGGCCTGGGTGCTCGCCGGGGTGCTGCAAGGCGTGCAGCACGCGCTCGGCGACCCCGACGCGACCGTGCTGCGGGTCGCCGCGCTGCACGGCGAGGAGCTGGACCGCACCCGGGTGCTGGTGCTGGACCGGGTCGCCGACGCCGAGTTCCGCATCGACCTGGCCGACGAGCGCGGCCGGGTGCTGGGCCGGATCGAGCGGGCCGAGTTCGGGGCCGGGGAGCTGCCCGGATCGGTGCGCGGGTCCGCGGTCGCGGTGGTTCCGGCGCTCGCCGCGCCGGTGGCGGACCCGAGTTCCGCCGCCGCGCCCGAGTCCACATCGGACGATGAGTCCCGGTTGGTCCGAGCGCTGCGGAAGACCGTCGCCGACCAGCTCAAGTTCGACCTCGCCGAGATCGACGCCGACACCCACTTCCACGCCTACGGGTTCGAGTCCATCGCCCTCGCCACGCTCGCCACCGAGCTCAACGGCCTGCTCGGCGTGGAGCTGAGCCCGGCGGTGTTCTTCGAGTGCCCGAACATCCGCAGCCTGGCCGAGCACCTCCGCGAGCGGTGGCCGGACCGCGCGGCGGCACCCGCGCAGACCGCACCGACGCCCGCGCAGACCGCACCGGCACCCGCGCAGGCGCCACCGGAGCGCGCTCCTGCGGCCCCGGCTCCGCACGGCCCGGCGCAGCAGCCTCCCGCAGCCGGGTCCGCCTCGGACGCGGTCGCCGTCGTGGGCGCCGCCGGTCGGTTCCCCGGCGCCGCCGACCTCGACGAGTTCTGGCGGCGGCTGCGCGCCGGGGACGACCTCGTCACCCCCTACCCGGGCGACCGGTTCGACGAGCGCTACGCGGACACCGTGGCCCGCACCGACTTCCCGAAGTTCGCCGGGCAGCTCGCCGACGTGGACCGGTTCGACGCCGGCTTCTTCAACCTGTCCCGCCTGGAAGCCGAGCTGATGGATCCGCAGCAGCGGCTCGCACTGGAGACCACGTGGGCGGCGCTGGAGGACGGCGGGTACGCGCCGGCGCGGCTACCGGAACGCACCGGCGTCTACTTCGGGGTGTCCGGCAACGACTACCACCAGCTGCTCAACGCCAGCGGCGTCGCACCCGACGGCTACACCGCCACCGGGAACGCGCATTCGGTGCTGGCCAACCGGATCTCGTTCGTGCTCGACGTGCACGGGCCCAGCGAACCGATCGACACGGCCTGCTCCAGCTCGCTGGTGGCGCTGCACCGGGCGGTGCAGGACATCAGGTCCGGGCGCTGCGAGATGGCGCTCGCCGGTGGGGTGAACCTGCTGCTCAGCGTCGACACCTTCGCCGCCACCCAGCAGACCGGGATGCTCAGCCCCGACGGCCGGTGCAAGACGTTCGCCGCGGACGCCGACGGCTACGTGCGCGCCGAAGGCGTCGCGGTGGTGCTGCTCAAGCCGCTGGCGGCCGCGGTCCGCGACGGCGACGCGATCTGGGGCGTGGTGCGCGGCAGCGCCGAGAACCACGGCGGCCGGGCCGGATCGCTCACCGCGCCCAACGGCGTGGCGCAAGCCGCGCTGGTGCGGGAGGCGATGGGCGAGCTCGATCCCGGCAGCATCGGCTACGTCGAGGCGCACGGCACCGGCACCGCCCTCGGTGACCCGGTGGAGGTCAACGCGCTCGCCACCGCCTATCGCGACCTCGGCGGGCCCGGCCCGGACGGGCGGCCGTGGGCGCTGGGCTCGGTCAAGACGAACATCGGCCACGCCGAATCGGCCGCGGGCCTGGCCGGGGTGCTCAAGGTGCTGCTGGCGATGCGGCACCGGGAGCTCCCGCCGACGCTGCACTGCGACCGGCTCAACCCGCACCTGCCGCTGTCCGGCGGCGAGTTCGAGGTGGTGCGCCGCGGTCAGGTCTGGGAGCCGCGCGCCGACGCGGACGGGCGGGCGTGGCCGCTGCGGGCCGGGGTGAGCAGCTTCGGCTTCGGCGGCGCCAACGCGCACGTCGTCCTGGAAGCACCGCCGCGACCGCGGCGCGCCCCGGCCGACGGCGGACCGCAGGCCGTGCTGCTGTCCGCCCGCGACGACGAACGGTTGCGGGAGGCCGCGCGGCGGCTGCGGGACCACCTGCGCGGCGCCCCGGCGACCGCGCTGCCGGACCTCGCGCACACCCTGCAGGTCGGCCGGGAGGCGATGGAACGGCGGCTCGGACTGGTCGCGGACAGCGTCGAGCAGCTGGCCGGCGCCCTGGACCGCTATCTGGCCGGGGACAGCACCGGGCTGCACGTGGGCGGTGTCCCGCGTTCGCGCGGCACCGGGGTGCGGCGCGGCACCGCGCACTCCCCGGAGGTGGCCCGGGCGCTGCGGGACGGGCGGCTCGACGAGGTCGTGCGGCTGTGGTGCGCCGGGTCCGATGTGGACTGGTCGGTGCTGCACCCGGCGGGTACCGGCGTGCTCCGGTTGCCGGGCTACCCGTTCGCCCGCGAGCGGTACCGGGTACCGGACGCCACGCCCGGAAACCACTGGAACGACCGGGGAAACCCCGGTGCGCGGCCGGGAACCGGTTCGGTTGTGCGGAAAACCGCAGCGCCCGCGGAGGAAACTGCGGTGGTGGAAGGGAGATCCCCGGAGCCCGGTTTCGACACCGGTGCCTACGCGGCGCTGCTGGACGCGGTCCTCGACGACCGCCTCGGACCGGACGCCCTCAGCGATGCCTGACCACGAGCCCGCGCCACCGCGCCCCCGAACGGAGCCCCACGTGAGTCGACAGATCCTCCGCCTGCCGATCTGGCGCGACGCACCGGCGCGGCCCGGCGCCGAACCGGTCGACGCCCGGCGGCTCGTCGTGCTCTGCGACGTCCCCGGCACCGAGGCCGTCGCGCTGCGGTCCGCCGCGGTGTCGGTGGCGCAGGTGGACGGTCGCGCTGACGGTGCCGCCGCAGGCTTCGAGCACGCCTCCACCCGGCTGCTCGGCGAGCTCCAGCGGGTGCTCACCGCGGGCGGCCCGTGCCACGTGCAGGTCGTGTGCCCGGCGGGCACCGCGACCGGGTACGCCGGACTCGTCGGGCTGCTGCGCACCGCGTCCCAGGAAGACCCGGGGCTGCGCGGGCAGCTCGTCGAGTTCGACCGGGTCCCCGCCGGGCCGGAACTCGCGCGGGTGCTGGCCGCCGAGCTCGGCTCCGCCGACGAGCACGTCCGGTACGACGGCGGCCGCCGCCGGGTGCGGGACTGGGAACCGGTGTCGCGCCCGGACGCGCCGGTGCCGTGGAAACCCGGCGGCGTCTACCTGATCACCGGGGGAGCGGGCGGTCTCGGCGCGCTGCACGCCGCCGACGCCGCCCGGCACGCCCCCGGCGCGCACCTGGTGCTGTGCGGGCGGTCCGAGTCGCGGGAGGTGCCGCACGGCGAGTACCGGCGCCTCGACGTCACCGACCGCGCCGCCGTCGCCGCACTCGTCGCCGACGTGGTGCGCGCGCACGGCCGGCTCGACGGCGTGCTGCACGCCGCCGGGCTCGTCGAGGACGACTACCTCATCCGCAAGTCCTTCCAGCAGGCGCAGCGGGTGCTGGCGCCGAAGGTCGCTGGTCTGGTGCACCTCGACCACGCCACCCGCGACCTGCCGCTGGACTTCTTCGCCGCGTTCTCCTCCGGCGCCGGGACGCTCGGCAACGCCGGGCAGGGCGACTACGCCGCCGCGAACGGCTTCCTGGACGCCCACCTGGCGCACCGCGCCGAGCTCGTCGCCGCCGGGGCCCGCTCCGGGACCAGCACCTCGATCGGCTGGCCGCTGTGGCAGGACGGCGGCATGCGCGTCGCCGCCGAGGAGATCCCGGCGCTCACCGCCCGCTTCGGGCACCCGCTCGCGACCGGCACCGCGCTGCGCGCCCTGCGCGAGGCGCTGGCCGTCGGAGCACCCCAACTGCTGGTCATCGACGAGGAGGGCGACGTGCCGGAGCGACCGGGAGACCTGCGGGCGGCGGTGCTGCCCGCGCTGAAGGAACTGGTCGCCGCGACGGTGCGGCTGGACCCGGCGAAGCTCGACGCGGCCGCGCCGCTGGACTCCTTCGGCATCGACTCGCTGGCGGTGACCCGGCTGAACCGCGGCTTCGCGCGCTGGTTCGGGGCGCTGCCGAAGACCCTGCTCTACCAGCACCCGACGTTGCACGACCTCGCCGGGCACCTCGCCGAACGGGACCCGGAGGGGTGCAGGCGGTGGCTCGCCGAGAGCGCGCCCGAGCAGCCGATGGCCGACACCGGCCCGACCCGCGCTGAACCGACCCGCGCTGAGTCGCTCAGCACCGGCCCGGCCAGCGCCGAGTCGGTCCGCACCGGATCAGCCGGCACCGGATCAGCCAGCGCCGAACCGGCCGGCACCGAACCGCGGCCCGCCCGCCCGCTCGATCCCGCCGAACCCATCGCGATCATCGGCCTCACCGGCCGCTACCCGGATGCCCCCACCCTCGACGAGTTCTGGCACAACCTGCGCACCGGGCGCGACAGCGTCCGCGAGATCCCCGCCGAGCGCTGGTCGCTGGACGGCTTCCACGAACCCGATGCGCAGCGCGCCGTGCAGCGGGGCGCCAGCTACGGCAAGTGGGGCGCGTTCCTGGACGACTTCGACCGCTTCGACGCCGCGTTCTTCGGCATCGCCCCCCGCGAGGCCGCCGACGTGGACCCGCAGGAACGGCTGTTCGTGGAAGCCGCCTGGTCGGCGCTGGAGGACGCCGGTTACACCCGGGAGCGGATCGCCGACCGGCACGGCGGCCGCGTCGGCGTGTTCGCCGGGATCACCAAGAACGGCTTCGACCGGACCGGTCAGCGCACGGACGCGGCGCCGCGGACCTCGTTCGCCTCGCTGGCCAACCGCGTCTCCTACCTGCTGGACCTGCGCGGGCCGAGCATGCCGATCGACACCATGTGCTCGTCCTCGCTGACCGCGATCCACGAGGCCTGCGAGCACCTGCGCCACGGCGACTGCGAACTGGCCGTCGCCGGGGGCGTGAACCTCTACCTGCACCCGTCGACCTACGTGGAGCTGTGCCGCTCCCGGATGCTCGCCTCCGGGCCGGCCTGCCGCAGCTTCGGCGCCGGCGGTGACGGCTTCGTGCCCGGGGAAGGCGTCGGGGCGGTGCTGCTCAAACCGCTGTCGCGGGCGGAGGCCGACGGCGACCCGATCCGCGCGGTGGTGCTCGGCTCCGCCATCGGTCACGGCGGCCGGAGCAACGGCTACACCGTGCCGAACCCGCGCGCGCAGGCGGCCGTGGTGCGCGAGGCGCTGGACCGCGCGGGCATCTCCGCCGGGGACGTGGGCTACCTGGAGGCGCACGGCACCGGCACCCGGCTCGGCGATCCGATCGAGGTCGAGGGGTTGACCGAGGCGTTCGCCGGGCAGGCCGAGCGGTGCGCGCTGGGCTCCGCCAAGTCCAACATCGGCCACCTGGAAGCGGCGGCGGGCGTCGCCGGGCTCACCAAGGCGGTGCTGCAGCTGGAACACGGCGCGCTCGCGCCCACGCTGCACGCCGAACGGCCCAACCCCGACATCGACTTCGCCGCCACCCCGTTCGTCCTGCAGACCACCGCCGCCGACTGGCCGGCCGCGGCGGGCCGGCCGCGCATCGCCGGGGTGTCCTCGTTCGGCGCGGGCGGCGCCAACGCGCACCTGGTGCTCGCCGAGCACCGGCCCGCGCCCGTCGCGCCCGCCGAGCCGCACGCGGTGCTGCTGCCGCTGTCCGCCCGCACGACCGAGGACCTGCTGGCCCGCGCCGCGCAGCTCGCCGGGTGGCTGGACGCCGCCGCGGACCCGGACCTGCCCGCCGTCGCCGCGACCCTGCAGCTCGGGCGCGAACCGATGGACGAGCGGGTGTGCTTCCGCGCGAGCACCGCGGCCGAATTCCGCGAGCGGCTGCGCGACTTCCTCGCCGACCCCGACGGCGGCGGGCCGTGGCACCGCGGCCGGGTCCGCACCACCCGGGAGACGCTGAACGCGTTGGCGGGCAAGGAAGAACTGCGCGCGCTCGTCGCGCAGTGGATCGCCCGGGACGAGCTGGGCGAGCTCGCCGCGTTCTGGGCGAAGGGCATGCCGCTGGACTGGACCGCGCTGCGGCCGGTCGCGCGGCGGGTGCACCTGCCCGCCTACCCGTTCGCGGGGCGCCGGTTCCCGCTCGGGGGCGCCGGTGACGTCCGCGCGGAGAACTCGTCACCCGCGAACGGCACCGCTGCGAACGACCTCGCTGAGCAAGGCATCGCGGCGAACGGCGCCGCCGCGGGAGACCTCGTCGAGCAGGGCACCGCCGCGAGCACTCCCGAGCGGCCCGCGGCCTCCCCCGCCGAGGTGGAGCGGGTGCTGCTCGACGCGGTCGGCGAGGCACTGGACGTGCCGATCGCCGAGATCGATCGGCGCCGCCCGTTCGCCGACCACGGCCTGGACTCCATCCTCGGCGTCAACCTGGTGCACACCCTCAACGCGGCCTTCGGCACCGAGCTGGAGACCACGGACCTGTTCGACCACGGCAGCGTCGAACGGTTGCGGACCCACCTGCTCGACACCTACGGCCCGGCGCTGCGCTCGCCCGGGGCCGAGCGGGACGGGATCACGACCGGCCCGGGATTCCCCGCCGGAACGGGGAGAACCGCCGCGGCGGAAGCGGACTCCGCCGCCGGGCGGGAGGAGGCGATCGCCGTCGTCGGCATGGCCGCCCGCTACGCCGACGCCGAAGACCCGCACGCCCTCTGGGACCACCTCGTCGCGGGCGCGGACCTGCTCGAACCCGTCACCCGCTGGCAGCTCGGCCCCGAGATCACCTGCCGCTCCGGCAGCTTCCTGCGCGGCATCGACCGGTTCGACCCGGTGTTCTTCGCGATGTCCGGCGTCGAAGCCACCTACACCGACCCGCAGCAGCGGATCTTCCTGGAGCAGTGCTGGAACGCCCTCGAAGACGGCGGCTACACCGGCGAACGGCTGCGCGAGCGCAACTGCGGCGTGTACGTCGGCTGCTACACCGGCGACTACCACGACCACCTCGACGACGCCCCGCCCGCGCAGGCGCTGTGGGGCACGATGGGTTCGGTCGTCGCCTCCCGCATCGCCTACCAGCTCGACCTGCGCGGACCGGCGCTGACCACCGACACCTCCTGCTCCAGTTCGCTGGTGGCGCTGCACCTGGCCTGCCGCGACCTGCTCTCCGGCGCGACGGACCTGGCGATCTCCGGTGGCGTGTTCGTGCAGACGACGCCGCGGCTGTACCGCTCGGCGAGCCCCGCGGGCATGCTCTCGCCGACCGGGCGCTGCCACGGCTTCGACGCCCGCGCCGACGGGTTCGTGCCCGGGGAGGGCGCGGGCGCGGTGCTGCTGAAGCGGCTCGCCGACGCCGAGCGCGACGGCGACCACGTGTACGGGCTGGTCCGCGCCACCGGCGTCAACCAGGACGGCACCACCAACGGCCTGACCGCGCCCAGCGCCGCCTCCCAGGAGCGGCTGCTGCGCGAGGTGCACGCCGCGGCGGGCGTCGAACCCGGCGGCATCCAGCTGGTGGAGGCGCACGGCACCGGCACCCAGCTCGGCGACCCCATCGAGTTCCGCGCGCTCAGCCGCGCCTTCGCCGGCGCCCCCGCCGGATCGGCCTCGCTGGGCACCATCAAGCACAACCTGGGCCACACCCAATTCGCCGCCGGGATCGCCGGGGTGCTGAAGTCGCTGCTGGCGCTGCGGCACCGGCGGATCCCCGGCTGGCCCGGCTTCGGCGAGCCGAACGCGGCGCTCGCCCTCGACGGCAGTCCGTTCCGCATCGACCGGCACACCCGCGACTGGCCGGAACCCGCGTCGGGGCCGCGCCGCGCCGCGGTGAGCTCGTTCGGCGCCAGCGGCACCAACGCGCACGTGGTGCTGGAGGAGCATCGCGGCGGACCGGTCGCCGCCATCCCCGGCGAGCACGCGTTCCTGCTCTCGGCGCGGACTCCGGCCGCGCTGCGCGAGGTGGTGCGGCGGCTGCTCGCGCACCTGAACCGGGAACCGGGCCTGCCGACCGGGGTGGTGGCGCACAGCCTCGCCGCCGGGCGCGCGCACTTCCCGCACCGGCTCGCCACGACCGCCGCCGACCTGCCCGCGCTGGCCGAGCGGTTGCGCGGCTGGCTCGACGGGACCGCAGGGCCGGAGGTGCTGACCGGGGAGACCGCCGCCGATCCGCGGCCCGCGGACGGGGACCGCGCGCTCGCACCGCAGGAGCTCGCGCGGGCCTACGTGCGCGGCGAGGTGGACCGGTTCTCCGCGAGCTTCCCGGCCGCCGCGCGCCGCCAAGTGCCGCTGCCGACCTACCCGTTCGAGCGGCAGCGGTACTGGATCGAACGACCCGCCGCGACGGGCCTCGGCGCACCCGCCACCACCGCCGTCGCCGGGCCCGTGGAACCGCGGACCGCGCAGGCCACCGCCCGGACCGCGGAGGTCACCACCCGGGTGAACCCCGCCTACCGCACCCGGCTCACCGGCGACGAGTTCTTCCTCGCCGACCACCACGTCAACGGCCGGGCCGTGCTGCCCGGCGTGCTCTCGCTGGAGTTCGCCCACCGCGCCGCCACCGGGGATCGCACCGCGCCGCTGCGGCTGCGCGACGTGGTGTGGCCCGCGCCGTTCCCCGTCGCCGAGGGCGGCGCGGAACTGGCGGTGCGCCTCGACGGTGACGCGTTCCGGGTGCTGCGCGACGGCACCGAGGTGCACGCCCAGGGGCGCATCGCGGAACCCGCCGCCGCGCAACCGGAATCCCTCGACGTGCTGCGCGCCCGCTGCTCCCGCCGCACCCTCACCCGGCAGCAGTGCCACGACGCGCTGGAGGCCGTCGGCATCCGGCACGGCGACCGGCTGCGCGCCGTGCGAAGTCTGTCCATAGGGGACGGTGAGGTGCTGGCCCGGCTGGAACTGCCCGCGGACACCGGTGATCCCGGCGAGTTCGCGCTGCACCCGGCGATGCTGGACAGCGCCGTCCAAGCCGTCGTCGGCCTGCACGGCGACGCGACCGGCGCGCTCGCCGAACGCCGCGGCGCCCCCGCGCTGCCGTTCGCGCTGGAGCACGTCGACCTCTTCACCCCCACCACCGCGCGCATGTGGGCACACCTGCGCCACACCGCGGGCTACGAGCCCGCCCCCGACCGGGACGTGACCAAAGTGGACATCGACCTGTACGACGACGGCGGACGACTCAGCGCGAGCCTGCGCGGCTACGCCTCCCGCCAGGTGACCGGTGCGGAGGAGCCCGCTGCCACGCTGCTCGCCCCGGCCTGGGACGCACTGCCCGCGGACGAGGACGCGCCGCTCTGGCCGGCGCCGCAGGCCCGGGTCGTGCTCGCCGGTGGCACCCCCGAGGAGCAGGCGGAGCTGCGCCGCCACCACCCGGGCGCCACCGTCCTCGACGTCACCGCCGAGGCCACCGTCGATCAGCTCACCGGACTGCTGCCCGCCGAGGTCGAGCACGTGTACTGGACCGCCCCGGCGACCGATCGGCCCGAGCAGGCACCGATAGCGCTGTTCCGCCTGGTCAAGGCGCTGCTGGCCGGAGGTGCCGACGCCCGTGGGCTCGGCCTCACCGCGCTCACCCGGCGCGCGCGGCTGCTGCCCGGGGACACCGGATCTAACCCGGCGCAGGCCGGGGTGCACGGGCTCCTCGGCACCCTCGCCAAGGAGTACCCGCACTGGCAGGTCCGGGGCGCCGACCTCGACGGACCGGTGCCGTGGTCGGAGGTGCGCGCGCTGCCGGCCGACCCGAACGGCGAAACCCTCGCGCACCGGCACGGCGAGTGGTACCGCCAGCGCCTGCTCGAAGTCCCCGCGCCCGGCACCACCGCCGCGCCCCCGCGGCCCGGCGGCGTCGTCGTCGCCATCGGCGGCGCGGGCGGCATCGGCCAGGTGTGGACCGAACACCTGCTGCGCCACCACGGCACGCAGGTCGTGTGGCTCGGCCGCCGCCCGCAGGACGCCGAGATCACCGCCAAGCAGGACGCGCTCGCCGCGCACGGCCCCCGCCCCGACTACGTGCGGGCCGACGCCACCGACCGGGACGCGCTCGTCCGTGCCCGCGACGAGATCGTGCGCAGGCACGGCCCCATCACCGGGGTGCTGCACTCGGCGATCGTGCTCGGCGACCAGACCCTCGCCCGGATGGACGAGGAGCGGTTCCGCACCACCTTCGCCGCCAAGGCCGACGTGACGGTCAACCTCGCCGAGGTGTTCGCGGGCCAGCCGCTGCGGTTCGCCGCGTTCTTCTCCTCGATGCAGGCGTTCTTCAAGGCGCCCGGCCAGGCGAACTACGCGGCGGGCTGCACCTTCGCCGACGCCTGCGCCGAAACGCTCCAGGAACGCCTGGGCTGCCCGGTGAAGGTGCTGAACTGGGGCTACTGGGCGGGAGTCGGCATCGTCACCGCCGACGGCTACCGGCAGCGGATGGCGCAGCTCGGGCTCGGCTCCATCGAACCGGAGGAGGGAATGGCCGCGTTCGACGCGCTGCTGGCCTCCCCGCACCCGCAGCTGGCGCTGCTCAAAGCCACCGACACCCGCAGCATCGACGGCCGCTACTCCGCGGACGCGCTGACCCACCTGCCCGCCACCACCCCGTCGCTGATCGAGGCCCTGCGCGAGGGCAGGCCCGACCGGCGCGAGGAGGTGGCGCGGCTGCGAGCGGGCGCCGACGGGCACGCCGGGTCGATGCACGACGCGCTGGTGCGCATCACCTGGGCGCTGCTGCGCTCGCTCGGGCTGTTCGCCGACGACCGCGCCGCCACCGCCGCGGAATGGCGCGCGGTCGGCGGCGTGCAGGACCGCTACCAGCGGTGGATGCAGCACAGCCTCACCGTGCTCACCGAATCCGGGCACCTGCGCCACGACGGCGACGGCCGTTACGCCCGCACCGACGGTCGCCCGGTCGACCTGGACGCCGCCTGGGCGGACTGGGACCGGGACAAGGACCGCTGGCTCGCCGAGGACGCCAAGCGCGCCCAGGCCGTGCTGGTGGACACCACGCTGCGGGCGCTGCCGGACATCCTCACCGGGCGCCGCCCCGCCACCGACGTGATGTTCCCGGGCACCTCGCTGCACCTCGTCGAGGCCGTGTACAAGAACAACCCGGTCGCCGACCACTTCAACGACGTGCTCGCCGACACCCTCGTCGACTACCTGCGGCGGCGGCTGGAACAGGACCCCGGCGCGCGGCTGCGCATCCTGGAGATCGGGGCGGGCACCGGCGGCACCAGCGCCGTCGTGTTCCGCCGGTTGCAGCCGTGGGCCGAGCACGTCGAGACCTACCGCTACACCGACATCTCGAAGGCGTTCCTGCTGCACGCCAAGAAGACCTACGGCCCGATCGCGCCCTACCTGGACGGCCGGATCTTCAACGCGGAGCAGCCGCTCGCCGGGCAGGACACCGATCCCGGCCAGTTCGACGTGGTCATCGCCACCAACGTGCTGCACGCGACCCGCAACATCCGGAACACGCTGCGCAACGCGAAGGCCGCGGCCCGGCCGAACGGGGTGCTGCTGCTCAACGAGCTGTCCGACAACATCGTGTTCAGCCACCTCACGTTCGGGCTGCTGGACGGCTGGTGGCTCTACGACGACCCGGCGCCGCGCATCGCCGGATCTCCCGGGCTGTCCCCGCGGAACTGGACGCGGCTGCTGGCGGAGGTCGGGTTCCGCGGCGCGTTCGTCGGTGCCGAGGGGGCCGACGACCTCGGCCAGCAGGTGATCGTGGCGGAGAGCGACGGCGTGGTGCGCCAGCCGCGCGAGGGCTCCGCGTTCCGCGGGGTGCTGGCCGACGCGGCTCCGGTGCGCTCGGCCGCCGCGCCCGAACCGGTCGAAAACCCAGCAGTGGCGGCGGAAAGCCGTTCGTCCGATGTGGATGGTGAGCGGCGAGTCCGGGATGCCGCCGCCGACTACTTCCGGGGGCTGGTGGCCGAGACGCTGCAGCTGCCCGTCTCCGACATCCGCTCCGACGTGTCCTTCGACCGCTACGGCATCGACTCCATCCTGGTGGTGCAGCTGACCGACGCGGTGCGCCGGGTGCTCGACGGGGTGGGCAGCACGCTGTTCTTCGAGGTCCGCGACGTGGACGGGCTGGTGGCGCACTTCCTGCGGACCCAGCCGGCGGCGCTCGCGGCGCTGGTCGGGGTGACCGCGGAGGAGGAACCGGCGGCCGCGGCCGTCCAGGCACCGGCCGACACCACGAGTCCGGCCACCGCGAGCCCGGGCACCGCGAGCCCGGCCGCTGCGACTTCGGGCACCGCGAGCCCGGCCACCGCCACGTCGCCCGTCGTCACCTCGCTCGCCGCCGCTCCGGCCGCCGCCGCTCCGGCCGCCGCCGAGCCGGTGCCCGCCGAGCACGGCACCGCCATCGCCGTCGTCGGCATGGCCGGGCGTTACCCGGGCGCCCGCGACCTCGACGAGTTCTGGGCGAACCTGCTCGCCGGGCGGGACGGCATCACCGAGATCCCGGTGGACCGCTGGGACCACGACCGCTACTTCGACGAGCGGCCCGGCGTGCCCGGCAAGACCTACGCCAAGTGGGGCGGTTTCCTGGACGGCGTCGACGAGTTCGATCCGCTGTTCTTCGGCATCTCCCCGAAGGCGGCGTCCACGATGGACCCGCAGGAGCGGCTGTTCCTGCAAACCGCGTACTCGGCGCTGGAGGACGCCGGCTACACCCGCGACGCGCTGCGCGCCGCCGCCCGGGCGCGGGTGGGCGCCGACGCCGGGGACGTGGGCGTGTTCGTCGGCGCCATGTACTCCGAGTACCAGCTGCACGGCGCCGAGCGGACCGCGCTGGGCGACCCGGTGGTGGTGCCCGGCAGCCTCGCCTCCATCGCCAACCACGTCTCGTACTTCTTCGACGCGGGCGGCCCGAGCATCGCCGTCGACACCATGTGCGCCTCGTCGCTCACCGCGATCCACCTGGCCATGGCCGCGCTGGAACGCGGCGAGTGCGGGGTGGCGCTGGCCGGGGGCGTGAACCTGTCGCTGCACCCGAGCAAGTACCTGATGATCGGCGAGAGCCGGTTCGCGGCGAGCGACGGGCGCTGCCGCAGCTTCGGCGAGGGCGGCGACGGCTACGTGCCCGGCGAGGGCGTCGGTGCCGTGCTGCTGCGGCCGCTGGCCGATGCGCTGGCCGACGGGGACCGGGTGCTCGGCGTGATCCGCGGCAGCGCCGTCAACCACGGCGGGCACACCCACGGCTTCACCGTGCCGAACCCGAACGCGCAGGCCGCGGTGATCCGCCGCGCCTGGCGCGAGTCCGATGTGGACCCGCGCGGCATCGGTTACCTGGAGGCGCACGGCACCGGCACCTCGCTGGGCGACCCGATCGAGATCGCCGGACTCTCCGCCGCGTTCGCCGAGTTCACCGAGGACCGCGAGTTCTGCGCCATCGGCTCCGCCAAGTCCAACATCGGGCACCTGGAGTCGGCCGCCGGGATCGCGGGGCTGAGCAAGCTGCTGCTGCAGCTGCGCCACGGCACCCTGGTGCCCTCGCTGCACGCCGAGCGCACGAACCCGAACATCGACTTCCCGCGGACCCCGTTCGTGCTGCAGCGCGAGGCCGCGCCGTGGGAGCGCGACGGCGACGAGCCGCGGCTGGCCGGGCTCTCCGCGTTCGGCGCGGGCGGCGCCAACGCGCACCTGATCGTCGAAGAACACCTCGCTCCCGAGCCGGCGCCGCGTGCCGTGGAACCGGTCCTGGTGGTCCTCTCCGCCGCCGACCCGGAGCGGCTGCGCGAGTCCGCCGGTCGGTTGCGGGACGCGCTGCGCGCGGGGGAGTGGTCCGACGCGGACCTCGCCGACATCGCCTACACGCTGCAGGTCGGCCGGGAGGCGATGTGCGCCCGGTTCGCCGTGGTGGTGCGGGACCTGGACTCGCTGATCGAGGCGTTGGACACCTGCGCGCGCGGCGGGACGCCCCCGGGCGGGCACGTGCGCGACGGCGAGACCGGTGCCGCGCAGGGCTTCCTCGCCGACGAGGACTTCCAGGAGACCGTGCTGCGCTGGGTGCGGCGCGGGAAGCTCGCGCCGCTGGCCGAGGCGTGGGCCGGTGGGCTGCACGTCGACTGGGCGCGGGTGCACGCGGACGGGCCGCGGCCGCGCAAGGTCGGGCTGCCCGGATATCCGTTCGCGCGGGAGAAGTACTGGTACACCGACGGGCTCGGGGAACTGCCCGCGAACCCGGTGGTGCGGGTGGAGGTCGGCTCGGGCCAGGGCCAGGGCCAGGGCCAGGGCCAGGGCCAGAGCCACAGCCACAGCCACAGCCACAGCCAGGGCCGGAGTCGGGCGCTGCCCGCGGCGGCCACCGGTGCCGAGGTGACCGCAGTGATCCCGGGCGCCTCGACCCCCGTCACCTCGAGCTCGGCCACCTCGACCCCCGCCAC